>DASQLE010000659.1:0-11599 GCA_035630175.1 Beijerinckiaceae bacterium | reverse complement strand
TCGGCCCGCGTCGCCGTCCACCGCACCGGCCGCCCGACCCGGCGCGCGGCCCAGAGCAAGAGGCCGTATTCCGGAAACGGGCTGTTCTTCATGCCGAAGGCGCCGCCGACGTCCGGCGACACGACGCGCAGCTTGTGGGCGGGGATCTTGAGCGTCGCCTCGGCGAGCTCGTTCTTCAGCTTGTGCGGTCCCTGCGTGCCCGCATACAGCGTGTAGCGATCCTCGAGGGGATCGTACCAGCCGACGGCGTTGCGCGGTTCGATCGGGCTCGCGGTGACGCGCGTCACGCGGAAATCGAGCGTCGTGACGTGGTCGGCCCGCGCGAAGGCGGCCCTGACGGCGCCGCGGTCGCCCTGCTCGAACACGAAGGAGACATTGTCCGGGACCTCGTCCGGCCACACCGCCGGCGCGCCCGCACGGACCGCCTCGGCGGCCTCCGTCACGCTCGGCCGGTCCTCGTAATCGACGACGACGCGATCGGCGGCGTCGAAGGCCGCGGCGCGCGTCTCGGCGACGACGATCGCCACGGCGTCGCCTGCGAAATGCACCTCGTCGAGGGCGAGGAGGCGGTACGGCGGGCGCGCCATGGGCCGGCCGTCGCGGCGTTTGCGCTCGACGCTCGTGCGCAGCAATCCGAGACCGTCCGCGGCGACATCCGTGCCGGTCAGGACGGCGAGCACACCGGGCGCCGCGAGCGCGTCCGACACGTCGACGCCCGTGATGCGCGCCGCCGCGTGCGGCGAGCGCACCACGGCCATATGGGCCGCGTTCCCCGCCTCGACATCATCGGTATAGCGCCCCCGCCCGCGCACGAGGCGCAGATCCTCGACCCGCGGCACGGCCGCGCCGATGCGGAAGGCGCTCGGCCGCGCGCCGTCCTCGTCGATCGCTCTCGCCATCAGATCGTCGCCGGACCGCTTTCGCTCTGCGAGCGGTTCACTCGACGCCCGCCACGGCCAAGATCGTGGTGAGCCCGATTTGCTTCACCTTCAGGTTGCTCTCCTTCTCGACGTCCACCCACTTGTCGAGCGAATGGTTGCGTCCGCCCTTGTCGGCCCGCGGCATGGTGAGCGCCTGGATCTTGAGGCTCATGGGCATGTTGGAATCGGTCGAGCTCGTCCGGTAGACGGGCTTGACGCCGTGCGCCGTGTAGGCCGCGGTGGCGAATTGCACGATGTCGGAATTGCGGTCGGTTTGACCGGCGGGCCGGTCGCCGACGAGCTTGGCGTCGACCGTGACCTTGCCCTCCTTGATCGAGCGGGCGTTGTTCTCCGTTTCCACCGCCTCGTTCAGGATGGTGAGGAAGCGCTTCTCAAGCTTGTCCAATTCGCCCGCATCCTCTGAGCGCATGTCGAACTCCATCCAGACCTCGTTGGGGATGGCGTTGACCGACGTGCCGCCGCCCGTGACGCTGGCGCTGTAGGTGGTCTTCGGCTGCGTCGGCACTTGCGTTTTGTAGAATTCGACAACCGCTTGCGACATGGCAGCCATGGGGTTGACCAGGCCGAAGGCCCCGAACGAGTGCCCGCCGGGACCCTTGAAGGTGACGCGATAGCGCTTGGAGCCGACGCCGCCCGTGGTCACGTCCGTGACGCCGCCGCCGTCGAGGGAGAAGAAGGCCTTCACCTGATCCTTGTATTTGCCCTCTCGGAAGAAGTAGCGCACGCCTCGGAGATCCCCGAGCCCCTCCTCGCCGACCGTGCCCATGAAGACGATGTCGCTCTTGGTCTTGGCGCCGGCGGCGTCGAGCGCGCGCACGTAGTGCAGCAGCGTCGCGAGGCCGGTCGAATCGTCGCCGACGCCCGGCGCGTAGAGGCGGGTGCCCTTGCGCTGCACCTTCACGTCCGTTCCTTCCGGGAAAACGGTGTCGAGATGCGCCGAGACGACCACGGCCGGCCCGCCGGTGCCTTTGCGCACGCCGAGCACGTTGCCTTCTTTGTCGATCTCGACGTCGGTGAGGCCGTGCGCCTTGAACATATCGGCATAGACCTTGGCGCGCTTCTCCTCCTTGAAGGGCGGCGCCTCGATCTCGGTCAGCTTGATCACCTCCTCGACCCAGCGGTCATGCTCTTTATCGAAGACCTCGACGGCCTTCTTGTAGGCGGGGCCGTCCATGATGCGCTTGACGGCCTCAGCATGCGGGGGCGACGCATTCTGCGCCAGCGCGGGCGTGCCCGCGAGCGCTCCGACGGTGACGGCCAAGGCGAGAAAACGAGACAACGGCATCAAAATCTCCCTGCGGTTGCCGGTCATACTCGAAAGAGCGGGTCGGGAGTCAATGGTCGATGAGCGCTTCGGCGAGCGGGCGCCGGCCCATCGCCCAGGCGGGCAGGATTGCGAGGCCGAAGCCGATCGCGCAAACGAGCGCCGCGATGGTGGCCTCGGCCGCTCCGAGGGACGGAGCCAGGGCGATCCCCGTCTCGCGCCCCAGCCAGGCGCTGACGCCGAGCGACAGGGCATAGCCGCCGGCGAGGCCGAGCGCCGTCCCGGCGAAGACCAGGGACGCGGCAAAGCCCCAGGCGACGGCGAAGATGTAGCGGCGCGGCGCGCCGAGGGCGCGCAGCGTCACGAATTGCGGCGCCAGCAGCCGGAACAGGATGAGGACGCTCGCCGTGACGGCGAGGAGGACGAGCGCCTGCGTGACGATCGCGAGAAGGCTCATGAGCCGTCGCATGTCGCCGAGAACGGCGTAGAGGCTGCGCAGGGTCTCGGCCGGGAAGAAGGCCATCGACTCCGTCGTCGCATAGGCGCTGCGCAGCCGGTAGGCGGCGGCGACGCTGTCCGGCCGCAGGATCGCGGCAGGGATGCCGGGCGTGCGCGCCGGCTCGAAGGGCGGACCGATCGCATCGGCGGCGCCCTTGGCATGACCGTCGGGCAGCGCATGCGCGGCCCACGCGGTCTCGACCGGCACGACCACCGCGCGGTCCCAGGGCGAGCCGGTCGGCTTCATCCGCCCGACCACGGTGAACGTCACGCCGTGCTCGTGGTCGTCCGCTTCGTCGCCCTGCTCCGCACGGCCGTGCGTCGGCCGGAAGCCGGCGCCGAGGGTGAGCGGCGAGGCTGCCCCGACGACGGCCTCCGTGCGGCTCGCGAAGACGCGTCCCTCGGCGAGCCCATCCGACAGCCGCGTCACCAAGGCCGCGATCGTGCCGACGATCGGCGCGCCCCCGTGACTGTCGCCGAAGGCGAGCGGGGCCACGAAGGCCGCGCGCGGGTCGTTGAGAAGCCGAGCCGTCACCTCCGGCGAGAGCAGCCGCGGCGCGCCGGGACGGAGGAAGACGGAGGTGAGGAGCGCATCGGTCTGGCTGCCCGGCGCGGCGACGATGAGGTCGAAGCGGTCGGCGGCGCGGGCGCTACCGGCGCGCAAAGCCCGCTCCTGCGAGATCAGTGCGACGGCGAGGCTGACGCCGGCGGCGACAAGCAGCGTGAAGGCGGCCGCCGTCCAGCGATAGCGCCGGAGGCACGCGGCAATGACCGGCCACGGATTCATGCGCCGGCCCGCGCCAGGGGCCGGCTTCCGCCGGCCGTCTCGGTCACACGGCCGGCCTCGAGCACGACCGCATGGTCGGCCCGCCCGGCGAGGCGCTCGTCATGGGTGGCGCAGATCACGATCTTGCCGGTCTTGGCGAGACGGTGCAGCTCGGCGGCGATCGTCTCGGCGTTGGCCCGGTCGAGACTGGCCGTCGGCTCGTCGGCGAGAATGATCGGCGGATCGAGGAGCAGCGCCCGCGCCAGCGCGACGCGCTGGCGCTCGCCGCGCGAAAGGCCGGCGGCGGTGCCGGAGCGGCGAGGCACGCCGAAGCTGTCGAGCAGGTGCATGGCCCGCTCGCGCAACGCGGATGGGAGGCGCAGCCGGGCAAAGCGCGCCGGCAGGAGCACGTTGCCGAGCGCGTCAAGCTCGTCGAGCAGGCGGAAGTCCTGGAAGACGAGCCCGCAATGGTGCAGCCGCCACGCATCGCGAGCGGCTTCCGTCAACGCGCTGACGATCGTGCCGCCGAAGCGGACCTGCCCTTGTCCCGGCGCCATGATGCCGGCGAGGCAATGCAAGAGCGTGCTCTTTCCGGACCCGGAGGGTCCGAGGATGGCCGCCAGAGATCCCGGCTCGAAGCGCTCCGAGATGTCGGCCAGCGCTTCGACGACCTCGCCGGTGGGCGCGCGATAGGCGGCCCTCAGGCCGACGGCTTCGAGCGCTGGCCGATCGTCTGCCGCTCCCGTCAACGGCCGGCTCTTTTGAACTCCGCGTCGATCAGGCGGATTTTGCTGAAGAAGCCGGTCTCGGCGTCTTTTTCCGGACCGATCTCGAGCTTGCCCTCCACCCTGATCACCACCCCGGGATCGACCGCCTCCTGCTTGCGCCGCATCCGCACGAACACGATGGAATCGATCCAATCGCCTTCGGAGGCGCAGAACGGGCAGGTCTCGACCGGCGTATTCGACAGGATGAAGAAGTCGGAATCGACCTTCAGGTGCGGCGCCATGAAGCCCTGCATGGAAATGCGCGTGCCGTTCAGCTCCCGGGCCAAAGCGGAGAAATCGTTGTCGTCGTCGTAGAGCTCGAACATGCGCACGCGCGGCATGGCATAAGCCGGTCTGCCGAGTGCCGTCGCGAGAGCCGCCGCGAGCCATGTCCGCCGTGTGAGCATGCGGCGGGGTTTACGCCGTCGCGGCGCGGAGCAAAAGCCCCCGTCGTGCCTGGGTGGTCCCCGTTCGGAAGGTCCTCAGGAAACCGGAAGCCTGACCCGAGCTCGAGACCGATCCTCTTGAAGACGGACTGGCCATTCGCCGTTCAACCAGCGGAAAGCCGCCAGCGGCCTGTCGCGGGCTGCGCTTGCTTCGATAACCCATCGCGACGAACCGCCGGTGGCCCTTGGTTTCATGGGCGGGGCTGACGCAACCCCTCTCCTCATGTTCGCCGCCATCGACTCTCGGAAGCAGGAAGCGGGTGGCTGCTCCGTCTACCGAACGCTATCGCCCCGACGCCACCTTCAGGAGAGCGGGTCATGGAGCTCAAAAGCAAGTCGATCATCGTAACAGGGGCAAGCAGCGGGATCGGCGCCGCGGCGGCTTTGTTGTTCGCAGCCGAAGGGGCCAATGTGGTCCTCGGCGCGCGCCGATCGGCGGAGTTGGAAGCCCTCGCTCGGCAAATCAACGGAAGCAAGGGCAGGGCCGTGTTCCTTGCCGGCGATGTCAAAGACGAAGCCTACGCCGAGGCTCTCGTCGATCTCGCCCTGCACGAGTTCGGCGGGCCGGACGGCGCCTTCAACAATGCCGGGATCGTGGGCGAGATGGGGTCGATCGCCGAGATGGGGATCGGCAACTGGAACGAAGTTATCTCGGTCAACCTGACGAGCGCTTTTCTTGCCGCGAAGGCACAAATTCCGGTCATGAAGAAGCAGGGAAGCGGATCGATCGTCTTCACGTCCTCTTTCGTCGGCTTCAGCAATGGCGGGATGCCGGGAATGGGAGCCTACGCCGCATCAAAGGCTGGGTTGATCGGCCTTGTGAAGTCGCTGGCCTCCGACCACGCCGCAGACGGCATCCGCGTCAACGCATTGCTGCCGGGCGGCACCATCACGCCAGCCGGAGGAGAGGGCGATCCCAACGTCCTGAAGTTCGTCGCCGACTTGCATCCAGTGAAGCGGATGGCCAGTGCAAAGGAGATTGCGCAGGCGGCCGTATTCCTCCTTTCCGACCGATCGACATTCATGACGGGGAGCCCGATGATTGTGGACGGCGGGATCTCCGTCCGGCTGACATAGTCGCAGCACACTCGTCCGAACGGCTGCGGCAGCCGTTCGGGAAGGTTCCTGGTCGGGAAGGTTCCTGGGCTGCGATGCCTCGGCGAAGCAGGCCGCAAAGCATGGGGCGTCGGGATCGAGGCGAATGGCTGCAGAGCATTCCCGACGCGGTCTCGAGGACGTGCGCTGCGGACGGTTGAGACAGGCCGAAGCCGTCCGACGTTCAAACTGAGAACCGCCCGTGCCTGCCCGGAGTTGCTCAGGCGTTGCCACGCCTTTTCGGTGTCGGCGGAGCGCGCACGAGGGCCGCGTCGAGATGGGCGCTGTAGCGGGCCAGGAAGCCGGCGATCTCGTCATCCTCCCCGTAGGTTTCGGCCCGCTCCGTGTAGGCAATCCACAACGCGGTCAGGATCGACTCGCGGTTCTCCTCGATCGAGGCCGATGCCGCCTTGAGAAGAAGATCGATGAAGATCTGCTGGGAGCGGATTTCCGCGCGCATCCGGCTGAGGGCGCGCTCGACCTCTCTCAGGTAACCTGCAAGGTCGTCATCCATGCTCACCCGCCCGTCCCGCGACCAAGCAGAGTCGGGTCGGAGGATCAAGCGCCGCGACCTGGGGCGCCGCGCGCGCCGTCCAATCCCCTCCCGACCGGGCGGAAAGCGTGCAGCGGAAGGGAGTTGCCGGCCCCATGCTGACGGCTCGTATGGCCGAGGCACGTTGTTCCGGAGAACCGTTTTCCCTGGCCCGCTTCGCCCTGCCGGGTGCCGGACTTATTGTCGCGGCGACGCTTGCCCGTTTGAGCGCCGAGCTGTGGCCGTGAACCGAGCGGCCGACGCCGGAGCGGCGCGGGGGCGCGGCGGTGTCCGAGGTTCCCGAGGAGAGCCCCTCGGCGTAGCTCATGCGCACCCGGACAAAACGATTGAACCCGCTAACCGCCGGTTAGCCCTTTGCCGAACAAGGCGGAAACCGGAAAGGTTTTGCGGTGTCGTTCGTGATACCACTCCTGCCCTCCAAGGGGTCGATATGCGTCAACGCAGGGTTTCCTACCACACGTCCAGGGCTGCCGCCGCTCTGCCGCTGAAGAGCCCGCTGCCGCGCGACCGTCTCTTGTCCAACCGGGTCAACGCCACCCTGGTGGTCGAGGAGAGGCGCACGTCCACGCGGCTGATCAACGACCTGTTCCGCCGCCTCGGCTTCACCGACGTGCAGACGGCTCACAGTGCCGAGGACGGCCTCCGGATGCTGCGCGAGCGGAAGTTCGGCCTCGTCCTCGCCGATTGGGATCTGGGCGGGCTGTCGTTCCTCCGGGCGGTCAAGACCGACGAGAAGCTGCGCCGCACCCCGGTCGTGATCACGGCGGCGCACCTGACCTG
Source organism: Beijerinckiaceae bacterium (assembly GCA_035630175.1). Classification (GTDB taxonomy): domain Bacteria; phylum Pseudomonadota; class Alphaproteobacteria; order Rhizobiales; family Beijerinckiaceae; genus JAJKJG01. The sequence goes on along the minus strand of DASQLE010000659.1, from coordinate 4,489 downwards.
CGAGCAGGTCGTGCTGGCGCGCCGGACGGGCGCTGACGCCTTGATCCTGAAACCTTTCCTGGTCTCCGCGTTGCGGTCGAAGATCGAGGAGATCGCGATCAACCGGACGCAGCCGCACTTCACGTCCGCCTGACGCGGCGCCTGCGAAGGGCGCCGCGAGGCTTTCGCGTCGACCGATGCCGCCCTCCTATCTGAGCTGCCGGACGGTCAAATGCGCGGTCGGGCGATTCCCGGCCGAGGCGCCGCTGAAAAATGTGCAGCGCGCCGTTTTCGCCTAGGAACTCCCCGCAAATCCGAATAGTTAATTGGATGCACCGTGGCTGTATCGCCGCGCTCGGCGTTCGGCCGGTGCGAGGAGGAGGCGAGATGGCGCTGACGGGTCGATTCAACTTCCGCCGTTCCTGGTTCGGGAAGCTGATGCTCGAAGTCGAAGACGAGGTGAAACCGCTGTTCGGTGGCGAGGGCAAGCCGCTCAAGCGCCGGTGGCGCCGTGCGACGCTGATCGACCTTGCGCAGCCGGAGATGCGGCCTCTCATCGACCTTCGTTTCCAGCCGCAATTCATGGCGCGGGCGCCTCTCCGGGCGGTCGAGCCGTCGCAACCCGTGGCGCGCGTGGAGGATCTGCCGGCCGACGTGGCGACGCTGCGCCGCGCCGAGACGGCCCCGCAACGGGTGAGCCACTAAGGGAGTGGCTCGGGGGCTTCTGCCGCCCCCGAAGCCTATCCACCTGACTGGGGCGCCGATCAGATCGCCGGCCCGATCGACGCCGGCGTGCGGATGGTCCCGGTCAGTTGCGCCTCCGGCAGCGCCAGGATGGCGGGCTCGTCGAAGATGTCGCCCATCTGCGAGGCGACGCCCGCCCTGGCGATGGCGTCGAGCCACTTGCGGTGGATACGCGGGTCCTGATCCTCGAATTCGATCTGCCGGCCGCCCTTCTGGATGGAGATGGAGCCGCCGCCTTCGGCGCTCCGTTTCCGCAAGGAGATGAACGGATAGCGGCGGCTGCCGAGGCTGCAGGCGAGATAGCGGGCCGGCTTGCCGCAGGTGTTGAAGTGCTGGTGGAACATCCAGAACGGCGGCGTGTACATGAAGCCGTGCTTCCACGGGAATTCCTTGAACTCGCAATCCCCTTCGTACCAAAGCAGCGTATAGCCTTCGCCGTCGACCGCGTGGACGTGCGTGCCGGCGGCATGGCGATGCGCCTTCTTGTAGCGCCCCATGGGAATTTGCGAGGTGTGCGCGTGCATGGTGCCGTCGGCGAGCACGAACGACACGTTCAGGGAGCCCTTGCCCCTTTCGTTGAGCTCGTAGAGCTTGAAGCCGGTGAGATCGGGGACGAAATTGGTCTCCCAGATATTGAGGGTGGCGATGCCGGCGCCGCGGCTCACCGGCACATGCTCGCCCTCTCCGTCGAAGTGGTTCGCCTCGCCGATGCGCTCGGCGAACTGGAACGGGTTGTCGAAGACGAAATCGACATTGTGGTAGAGGTTGAGGGTCAGCGACGCGTCGTTGGTGCAGGAGAGGCGCGCCGGCTCCTGCCCCGAGACGTTGAAGATCTGGTAGCGGCAGTTGAGCGGGATGGCGAAAAGCGCTTTCGGTCCCCATTCGAAGGTCTGCTTCTCGCCGCTCGGAAACCAGATCGTCGTCGCTCCCCGCCCGGACAGCGTGTAGAAGAACGCCTCGTAGAGATGCTTGACGGGGCGCGTCTTGCCGCCGGCCGGCACCTCGAGCACGTAATTGGCCATGAAGTCGCCGTGGCCATGGGTGTGGGCGAAGCAGCCGCGGGCGTCGTAGCGCTCCCAGCGGCCCGTCTCGAGCGCGAGAAGGTCGTGGCCGAAGTCGAGATGGACCGGGATGCCCTCCCCGTTCGCCCAGTTCAGGTAGGGATCGACCAGGAACCTGCCGCTGAGGTCGCTTTCGGTCGGTTCATCCACGATCTGGCCCTCGACGATGTCACGGAGTTGGGTGCCCGCTAGCAGCGATGGAGCGTGGCATCAAGCGCGTCCACATCAGGTGCTGGGGTCTTTTGAATGTTCGCGCTGGGCTAGTCGGCGATGAGGCTCCGCGTGTAGTCTCGGTGCGGGAGACCGCCGATGTCTATCGCATCTGACCTTTTGCAGCGTCACATCGAGACGCTGCTCACCCCAGGCGAATGGGAATCGCTGATCGCCGACAACATCGTTTGGGAACTGCCGTTCGCGCCAGCGCTCGGACATCCGGGTCGCCTCGAAGGACGTGAGGCAGTTGAGAAGCATGTGAACTGGTTCAGAGGCGCGGTTGAGAACTTCGGTTTCTCAGACATACGCATCTATCCGTGGGCCGATCCCAATGGGGCTGCCGGCGAAGTCAGGGCCAAGGGCCTCATCAAGGAGACGGGCCGCGAATATCAGCAAGAATACGTGTTCTTCCTTCGGGCTACGGGCGGCAAGATTGCGTGGCTGCGCGAGTACTTTGATCCATCGCGCGCGGCCAAAGCGATGGATCGACAAATCACGTAACGGTCAGGCGGCCCGCCTCTTACACGGCCCGTGCTCCGCGGGCTTCGCGTCCGTAGCCTCGACAAGGTGACGACGGACACCCGGTTCGGACGGCAGCGTGCCCGACTGATTGGGCCGATGGCGTCACGCGCTACCGATCCTGAGGCGTCGCATCCGGATTCCGGGGCCGGTTGGCGGCGGCCGCCAGGATGGCGATGACGTCGTTCTCGGCCAGAGCGGCGCTCGCATAGCGCGGCTCGGTCGTGACGAAGGGCTGCTCGGCCTCGGCCGGATGGTAGATCTCGACGCGGAAGCGACCGGTCTTCGGGTCCTCGACGGCTTCTATGCGGATGATCGGCAAAGCCGGCTCCTTTCGATCGTCAGCTGAGGTCTCCATTCTCGCCGGGGGCAAGCAACCCGGTCGAGCCCGGATCGATATTGTCGCGGATCGCCCGCAGCGACTGCAAGAGAACGTCGACGTCACGCGCGGACAACCCGGACACCGACGTCTGCACGACGTCGACCGCCAGGGGCATCAGCATGCTCTCGAGCTCCCTGCCCTTCCTGGTCAGGTGGATATGGACCTTGCGGCGATCGTCCTTGCTGCGCACCCGCTTGACGAGGCCGCTGCGCTCCATGGCCTGGATGGCGCCGAGGGTGGTCGGCTCCATGGTGCCGATGCGGCGCGACAGCTCGCTCTGCGTGAGCCCGTCCTCGCTCCACAGCGCGCGCAGGTAATACCACATGCCGAGGGTGACGCCGTGCGGCTCGATCCGGCTCTGCAAGAGCCGCTGCATGGCCCGATAGACCATCCGGATCTGGTAGCCGACGCTGGCTTCGAGCGGGAAATGGATCGCGGCTTGCGCCTCGGCCGCGCCGCTTTGCATATCGCCCGACCGAGCCCGCTTGATGCTCATTGGCGGGCCGGAGGCGCGCTGATCTGATCGAGCTTGGAAACGCCCGCATTGACCAAGGCCGCGAGGGCGAACACGAGGATCAGGAGCGCGTACATGCGCGGCATGTTGAACAGCGTGTAGGCCTGGATGATCATGAAGCCGAGACCCTGGTTCGACAGCTTGGTCTCGGCGAGAAGGACGCCGATGATGGCGATGCCGAGCCCGAGGCGAAGGCCGTTGATGACCGGCGCGCGCATGGCCGGCAGATAGATCTTGGCGACCATCTGGCTCGTCGAGGCCCGGAAGCTGCGGCCGACGCGGATCAGGACCGTGTCGATCTCGCGCATGCCGGCCGCGGCGCTGAGGGCGACCGGGAAGAAGCAGGACAGCGCGCCCATGGCCATCTTCGAGCCCGGCCCGACGCCGAACCACATGATCATGATCGGGAAGAAGATGATCTTCGGCGTCGGCCCGAGATAATAGAGGTAATGCTCGAAGGCCGCCGCGAGGAAGCGGCTGCCGCCGATCAGGATGCCGATGGCGAGGCCGGCCGCGCCGCCGATCGCGAGCGCGAAGGCGACCTCGTAGGCGGTGACGCCGAGATTGCGGTAGAATGCCGGATCGGCCAGCACGGCGACGAGGGCCGCTGCGATCTTTCGGATCGAGGGCACGACATCCTGATACAGCAGGCCCGAGGCGGCCAGAGCCTCCCACACGACGAGCAGCGCTAGGACGAAGCCGATGCGCAGAAGCGCGACGCGGCCGAGCCAGGGCCGGCTCGCCGGCGCCGTCGTCACGTGACCGGACGCAGCCATCTCTCGATCCTCTGCACGGCGGCGAAGAAGGCGACGCTCACCAGGATGACGAACACGATCGCCGCGTAGGTGCCCGGCAGATCGTAGCGTTCGGCGAGGTCGTTGATGAGCTGGCCGAGCCCGCCGAAGTTGATCAGGAACTCGACGCCCACCACATTGATCAGCGCGAAGATCAGCCCGAGCTTGAAGCCGGTGAAGATCGTCGGCAGCGCCGATGGAAACTGGATTTTCCAGAACATCTGCCAGGGCGTCAGCTTGAAGCTGCGGCCGACATTGATCAACACGCGCTTGGTGCCTGACA
>DASQLE010000658.1:0-6581 GCA_035630175.1 Beijerinckiaceae bacterium | reverse complement strand
GCGGTCCGCGGTGACGAGATGCACGGTGTTGTCGCCGCCGCCCATGACGCCGAGATCGGGCGTCACGTCGTTGGCGACGATCAGGTCGCAGCCCTTCCTGGCGAGCTTGGCGCGCGCGTTCTCGACGACGTTCTCGGTCTCCGCCGCGAAGCCGACGACGAGGCCGGGTCGACCGGCGGTGCGGCGCGCGACCGTTGCGAGGATGTCGGGGTTCTCGATCAGCGCCAGGGCCGGCGCGGCGCCGGCTTTCTTGATCTTCCCATGCGCCGGCGCGGCGACCCGCCAATCGGATACGGCGGCGGCGAAGACGGCGATGTCGGCGGGCAGGGCCGCCTCGACCGCATCGAGCATGTCGTGCGCGGTCTCGACCTCTACCATCGCGACGCCGGGCGGGGCGGGGATGGCGACCGGGCCGGACACGAGCGTGACCTTGGCGCCGGCTTCCGCCGCCGCCCGCGCGATGGCATGGCCCTGCCGCCCCGACGAGCGGTTGGCGATGTAGCGCACCGGGTCGATCGGCTCGTGCGTCGGCCCGGACGTGACGAGGACGCGCTTGCCGGCGAGCCGGCCGGGGCCGTGCGGCTTGACGAGAGGCACGGAGCGGGGCGCCGCGCCGCCGAGCAGCGCCTCGGCGGCGGCCACGATCTCGAGCGGCTCCGCCAGGCGGCCCGACCCGCTCTCGGGCTCGGCCATGGCGCCGGCATTGGGGCCGATCACCGCGACGCCGTCGCGCCTCAAGGTCTCGAGATTGCGCCGCGTCGCCCGCTGCTCCCACATCGCTGGGTTCATGGCGGGCGCGATCAGGATCGGCAGGCGGGTGGCGAGGAGCACCGTCGAGGCGAGGTCGTCGGCGAGGCCGCCCGCCATGCGCGCCATGAGGTTGGCGGTGGCCGGCGCCACGATGACGAGGTCCGCCTCGCGGGCGAGCCGGATATGGCCGATCTCGGCCTCGTCGTCGCGGTCGAACAGATCGGTATGCGCGCGCTCGCCGGAAAGGGCGGCGGCGGCGAGCGGCGTGACGAAGCGCTGCGCTCCCTCGGTGAGGATGCAGCGCACGCCGGCGCCGCGCTCGCGCAGGCGGCGGATCAGGTCGAGCGCCTTGTAGGCGGCGATGCCGCCGCCGATGACGAGAAGGATGCGCTTGCCCGCGAGCATCGTGTCCCTCACAGAATGCGCCAGACTAGCACGACGCCCGACAGAGCCACGATCCACAAGGCCGCGGCCTGCCAGCCGGCGAGGCGCGCTCCTCCTCGTCCGATGCCCTCCAGGCTCTCGCGCGAGAGCGGGAAGCCGTTATCGGCCGAGCGTTCGAGCTTGGCCAGGACGCGCTCCGCCCTGAGGGCGAGATCAGGCAGGCGGCTCGCCGCGAGCGCCAGGGTCGACAGGCTGCCGGCCGCCTCCTCGATGCGGCCGACGGGCCCGAGATTGCGCTCGATCCATTCGCGCACGACCGGCTCGGACGTGCGCCAGATGTCGAGCTTCGGGTCGAGCGTGCGCGCCACGCCTTCGACCACCACCATGGTCTTCTGCAGCATGACGAGCTCGGTGCGCGTCGCCATGTCGAACAGCGCCGTCACCTCGAACAGCAGCGTCAAGAGGCGCGCCATGGAGATCTCGTCGGCGCGGCGGTCGTGGATCGGCTCGCCGATGGCGCGAATGGCCTGCGCGAAATCGTCGACCGCGTGATGGCCGGGAACGTAGCCGGCCTCGAAATGCACTTCGGCGACCCGCCGGTAATCGCGCCGGATGAAGCCGAGCAGGATCTCGGCGAGGAAGCGCCGCTCCTTGATGCCGAGCCGGCCCATGATGCCGAAATCGACGGCGACGAGGCGGCCCTCCCGGTCGACGAACAGATTCCCCGGGTGCATGTCGGCGTGGAAGAAGCCGTCGCGGATGGCGTGCTTCAGGAAAGACTGGATGACGATGCGGGCGAGCGCCTCGCGATCGAGGCCGGCCGCGTCGATGGCGGCGAGGTCGTGCAGCGGGATGGCGTCGATCCACTCCGCCGTGAGCACGTCGCGCTCGGTCAGGTCCCATTCGGGATGAGGGATGCGGAACTCGGTGTCGTCCCGCGTATTGTCGGCGAATTCCGACATGGCTGCCGCTTCGAGGCGCAGGTCCATCTCGATGGCAACGGACCGGGCCAGCGTCTCCACGACCTCCTGCGGGCGTAGACGCCTGGCGTCGGGGACGAATTTTTCGAAATGGCGGGCGGCGAAGCGCATGGCCTGGAGATCGCGCGCGAACTGCTCGCGCACGCCCGGACGCACCACCTTGACGGCGACGGTGCGCCCCGCGTCGCGGCCGCGCGTGCGCGCCTTGTGAACCTGGGCGATGGAGGCGGCGGCGACGGGCTCGCTGAAATCGGAGAACAGGACGTCGATCGGGCGGCTGAGGGCGATCGCCACCATGCGCGCCGCCTCGGTTTGTGGAAAGGCCGGCATGCGGTCCTGCAGGCTTTCGAGGTCGCGCGCTGCGGCGATGCCGACGATGTCGGGGCGCGTCGCCAGGAACTGCCCGACCTTGACGTAGGACGGCCCGAGCCGCGTCAACGCCGACGACAGCCGCGCGGTGCCGGTGCCGGCGCCGGGCCGCTCGATCGTGCGGGCGACGCGCAGCAGCAGGCGCGCCGACGGCGGCAGGACGTTTGGATCGACCAGCGCCAGCGCGCCCTCGCGCGCCAGCACGAAGCCGGCGCGGAGGTTGCGCGCGAGATGGACGATGCCGCCGATCACGTCAGATCTTCCAGCCCGAATGGATGGCGACGATGCCGCCCGTCATGGCGCGGTGCGTCACCCGCCCGAAGCCTGCCTCCCCGATCATGCGCGCGAAGGCGGCGCGCGGCGGGAAGCGGCGGATCGACTCGACGAGATAACGGTAGGATTCGGCGTCGCCCGTGACGAGGCCGCCGAGGGCGGGGATGACGTTGAACGAATACGCGTCATAGAGCGCGTCGAGGCCCGGCAGGTCGACGTTCGAGAATTCGAGGCACAGGAAATGGCCGCCGCGGCGCAGAACCCGGTGCGCCTCTCTAAGCGCCGCGTCGATGCGCGGCACGTTGCGGATGCCGAAGGCGATCGTGTAGCCGTCGAACGTCGCATCTTCGATCGGCAGGGCTTCCGCATTCGCCTCGACGAAATCGATGCGGCCGTCGTAGCGCGCGCCGGCGCGCTCGCGGCCGACTTCGAGCATGTCGCCGTTGATGTCGAGCACGGTGACGTGCGTCAGCGCTCCGCCCGCATCCAGCACGCGGAAGGCCACGTCGCCGGTGCCGCCGGCCACGTCGAGGTGGCGGAAGGCACGCTTGCGCGGCGGGCTCAAGGCCGTGACCAGCGCAGCCTTCCAGGCCCGGTGCAGCCCGGCCGACATGAGATCGTTCATGAGGTCGTAGCGGCGTGCGACCGAATGGAACACGTCGTTGACCCGCTCCTGCTTCTCGCCGAGCGGCACCGATTGTGAGCCGAAATGGGTGGTCTCGTCCGGGGAGCCGGCCATCGCTGCAAAATTGTCCTTAGCCCCCGATGCATAGCGAAGTGGGGGCGTTAACGCTATGTGAGCGGCGGGAGAGCGTTAAGGAATGCCGGAACTGCCCGAGGTCGAGACGGTGCGGCGGGGCCTCGAGCCGGCCATGGTCGGCGCGCGCATCGAGGCCGTCGAGCAGCGCCGGCCGGATCTGCGCTTCCCGCTCCCCGAACGCTTTACCGAGCGGCTGCAGGGACAGATCGTGACGGCGCTCGGCCGGCGCGCAAAGTACCTCCTAGCAGACCTCTCGTCCGGCGAGGTGCTGATCATGCATCTCGGCATGACCGGGCGCTTCCTCGTGAAGCAGAACGGCGCTGTGTTCGCGCCCGGCGAGTTCTACGCTGAGGCGGGCGGCGAGCGCGCCCACGACCATGTCGTGTTCCGCCTCTCCAACGGCGCCTCCATTATATATAATGACGCACGCCGCTTCGGCTTCATGGATCTCGCCGGCCGCAACGCGCTCGGCGACAACCGGCACTTCAAGGCGCTCGGCATCGAGCCGCTCGGCGACGAGCTGTCGGGCGAGGCCATCGCGCGGCTGTTTCGCGGGCGCAAGGCGCCCCTCAAGGCGGCGCTCATGGACCAGCGCCTGATCGCCGGGCTCGGCAACATCTATGTGTGCGAAGCTTTGTTCCGCGCCGGGCTGCATCCGGAGGCGCCGGCGGGTGTGCTCGCGACCCCGACCGGCCGCCCTCGCGCCAAGGCGCATTGTCTCGCCGAGGCGATCCGCGATGTGCTGACCGAAGCCGTCGAGGCCGGCGGATCGACGCTGCGCGACTACGCCCGGACCGACGGCTCGCTCGGCTACTTCCAGCATGCCTTTCGCGTCTACGACCGCGAGGGCAACATCTGCGTCAAGCCCGGCTGCGGCAATCACGTGCGGCGGCTCGTGCAGGCCGGCCGCTCGACATTCTTCTGTCCCTCATGCCAGAAGCGATAATGTCCTCCCGGCGCGCGCAGCGCGCGGGAAGGTGATCCAGGAACGCTGTGGTGCAATCTGGTTCCCTTCCCCTTCGCTTTGGCCGGGGATGACAAAACAAAGAGGGCGCGACATGGCTTACGACACCATCCTCGTCGAGACGCGCGGCAGGGTCGGGCTCATCACGCTCAACCGGCCGCAGGCGCTGAACGCGCTCAACGCGACGCTCATCGGCGAGCTTAATCAAGCGCTCGACGTCTTCGAGACGGACGGCGCCGTCGGCTGCATCGTCATCACCGGCTCGGACAAGGCCTTCGCCGCCGGCGCCGACATCAAGGAGATGCGGAGCCACGCCTATCCGCAAACCTATCTCGACGATTTCATCGGCTCGTGGGAGCGGGTGGCGGGCCGGCGCAAGCCGATCGTCGCGGCGGTCGCCGGCTTCGCGCTCGGCGGCGGCTGCGAGCTCGCCATGATGTGCGACATCATCATCGCGGCCGACAATGCCAAGTTCGGCCAGCCCGAGATCAAGCTCGGCGTCATGCCGGGGGCCGGCGGCACGCAGCGCCTGACGCGCGTCATCGGCAAGGCCAAGGCCATGGAGATGTGCCTCACCGGCCGCACCATGGACGCCGCTGAAGCGGAGCGCTCCGGCCTCGTCGCCCGTGTCGTGCCGGCCGCCGACCTTCTCGCTGATGCCATGAAGACGGCCGAGACGATCGCCGCGATGTCGCTGCCGATCGTCATGATGACCAAGGAGAGCGTCAACCGCGCCTACGAGACGACGCTCGCCGAAGGCATCCGTTTCGAGCGGCGCGTCTTCCATGCCATGTTCGCGACCGCCGACCAGAGCGAAGGCATGAAAGCGTTCATCGAGAAGCGCCCGCCGAACTTCGAGAACCGGTGACCGCGATGGCTGCATCTCCTCGGACCAAGCCCGCGCCGGACGCGGTCACTGCGCCGACCTTCGCCGAAGTCGAGGCCGCGGCGCGTCGCATCGCCGGAATCGCTCACCGCACGCCGGTCCTGACCTCGCGCACGGCCGACGCGCGCACGGGCGCGACCCTGTTCTTCAAATGCGAGAACCTGCAGCGGGCCGGCGCCTTCAAGTTCCGCGGCGCCTACAATGCCATCGCGGCGCTGGGCGATCCGCAGAAGCGGCGCGGCGTCATCACCTATTCGTCCGGCAATCACGCCCAGGCGATGGCGCTCGCCGGACAACTGCTGGGCGTCAAGGTCCTGGTCATCATGCCGAGCGACGCGCCCGCCATGAAGGTGGCGGCGACGCGCGGCTACGACGCCGAGGTCGTGTTCTACGACCGCTTCACGGAGGATCGCGAGGCGATCGGACGTGAGCGCGCCGCGGCCGGCGGCCTGACCCTGATCCCGCCTTACGACCATGTGGACGTGATCGCCGGGCAAGGCACGGCCGCGCGCGAGCTGTTCGAGGAGGTCGGCGCGCTCGACATGGTGCTGGCGCCGCTTGGCGGCGGCGGCCTTCTCGCGGGCTGTGCGCTCGCCGCCGGCGCGCTGTCGCCCGGCTGTCGGGTGATCGGGGTCGAGCCGGAGGCCGGCAATGACGGCCAGCAATCCTTCCGCAAGGGCGAGGTGGTGCGCATCCCGGTGCCGAAGACCATCGCCGACGGCGCCATGACCACCTATCTCGGCGCGCATACCTTCGCGGTGATCCGCCAAGCGGTCGCCGACGTCGTGACCGTGTCCGACGCCGCGCTCGTCGACACGATGCGCTTCTTCCTCGAGCGCATGAAGATCGTCGTCGAGCCGACCGGCTGCCTCGCCGCCGCAGCCGCCCTCACGGGCGTGATCCCCTGCGCCGGCCAGCGGGTCGGCATTGTCCTCAGCGGCGGCAACATCGACCTCGTCAGCCTCGCCGGCTTTCTCGGCCGAGACTGAACCGCCCTACCCTCCCCCCGACGGGGGAGAGGGTAGGGTAGGGGCGCACCGATCCGGATCAGGGGCGCCCCCTCACCTTCGCCCTTCGGGCCTGCCTCATCGGCCCGTTCGCCGAGGAGGCCCTCTCCCGTCGGGGAGAGGATTAGGTGGTACCGAGCTGGGGGGAGGCTTGCCCCCTTGGCGGCATTTATTGACGCTTGCGGCTCCTCCGCCTATAAGCCGCCCA
>DASQLE010000657.1:0-4942 GCA_035630175.1 Beijerinckiaceae bacterium | reverse complement strand
TGCGGCTGCCGGCGCCGCGGCCGGCGGCCGGGCCGGTTCTGCCCCTTAACCGTGTCGACGTGTCGCCGGGGGGGGCGCTCGCCTCGGCTCCGCCCCGTCTCGACCCGGATACCGCGCATGTCGTCGAGCGCGCCTTGCGCGAGGGCCTGCCGCCGCCGCCGAAGCCCGGCCGCGCCGACGATTTCACCTGGCCGAAGCCCTAACTCCCGCATAGCGGGAGAGGTCGAGTCGCGAAGCGACCGGGTGAGGGCACGCCGGCCCTCACCCCGGCCCTCTCCCGCAAGCGGGAGAGGGAGTTACACCGGCAGGATGCTGTCGCCTGTCAGGAAGACGTCGATGGCGCGGGCCGCCTGGCGGCCCTCGCGAATCGCCCACACGATCAGGGACTGGCCGCGGCGCATGTCTCCGGCGACGAAGACCTTCTTGTCCGACGTGCGGTAATCGCGGTCGTCGGCGAGGACGTTGCCGCGCCGGTCGAGATCGAGCTGCGCTTCCTCGAGCAGCCCCTCGCGCATGGAACCGGCGAACCCGATGGCGAGGAAGACGAGATCGGCCTTGAGGAGAAACTCGGTACCCGGCAGCGGTTGCCGCTTCTCGTCCACCCGTGCGCACACGACGCCGATGGCGCGGCCCTTCTTGCCCTCGATGCGCAACGTCGCGGCGCGGAACTCGCGCTCCGCTCCCTCGGCCTGACTCGACGAGGTCCGCATCTTGGTCGGCCAATACGGCCACACGACGAGCTTGTCCTCCTGCTCGGGCGGCTGCGGCCGGATGTCGAGCTGAGTCACCGAGAGCGCCCCTTGCCGGAAGGCCGTGCCGATGCAGTCCGAGGCGGTATCGCCGCCGCCGATGACGACCACGTGCTTGCCGTCGGCGAGGATCGGCGCCTCGCGCGAGACGTCCTCGTCGCCGAGACGGCGGTTCTGCTGGGTGAGATAGGGCATGGCGTAATAGACGCCGGCGAGGTCCTGGCCGGGTAGCTTCGGATCGCGCGGCTTCTCGGCGCCGGCGCTCAGCAGGATGGCGTCGAATTCATCGTGCAGGCTGGCAAGCGGCTTCGTCACCCCGATATTGACGCCGTAATGGAAGGTGACGCCCTCGGCTTCCATCTGCCGCACGCGGCGGTCGATATGGTGCTTCTCCATCTTGAAGTCGGGGATGCCGTAGCGGAGCAGCCCGCCGGCCTTCGGCTCCCGCTCGAACACGTGCACCTCGTGGCCGACGCGGGCGAGCTGCTGAGCGCCGGCCAAGCCGGCCGGTCCCGAGCCGATCACGGCGACGCGCTTGCCGGTCTGGTTGTCGGCCACCTCCGGCCGGACCCAGCCCATCTCCCAGGCCTTGTCGGCGATAGCTTGCTCGATGTTCTTGATGGTGACCGGCTGGTTCTCGAGGTTGAGCGTGCACGCCTCCTCGCACGGCGCCGGGCAGGTGCGGCCGGTGAACTCGGGGAAATTGTTGGTGGAATGGAGATTGCGGGCAGCCTCCTCCCAGTCCTTCTGGAAGACGAGGTCGTTCCAATCCGGAATCTGGTTGTGCACGGGGCAGCCGCTCGGGCCGTGGCAGAACGGAATGCCGCAATCCATGCAGCGGGCCGCCTGGTTGCGCAGATGGCTCTCGTCGACCGGCAGCGTGAACTCGCGGAAGTGGCGCACGCGGTCGCCGGCGAGCTGATACTTCTGCTCCTGGCGGTCGTATTCGAGAAACCCTGTGACCTTACCCATCCTGACTCTTTCCGCGTCTGACCGGGTTCAACCCGGCCACCTTGCTCCAGCTCGTCATGGTCGTGCTTGATCCGACCATCTCGGGACGAGTGTGGCGCCGATAGCGCCTTACCTGATCGAGATCCTCGGGTCTCTGTCCGAGGATGACGCAAAGAATGTCCGCTATCCGTCGACTGGGAAGCGCTTGTAGGGTTGCAGCGCCTCGGCGTCGACCGCAAAGGCGGACAGTTTCGGGAAGCGCTCCGGCGGGGCATGGTCCGGGGTCACGAACCGCCCGAACCCCCAGGCCGCGACGATCGTGATGCCGTCGAGCGCGAGCGGATCGAGATCGCCGGCGAGCTCGTCTTCGATGGCCTCCCACGCTGTCGCCACCTGCCCAGCGATCCGCTCCTGCCACGAGGCGGTGCGCTCGTGCTCAGGCCGCTTGCGCTCGTATTCGATCTGCACCGCTTTTTCGGCGGCGACGAGGCCGAGCGCCACGCGCCGCGCCGCGCGCGTGCGCGAAGCCGGATCGTCCGGCAGCAGCGGGACGCCGCTGATGCCTTCGATCCAGTGCAGGATGACGCTCGACTCCATCAGGATCGTGCCGTCGTCCGCGACGAGCGAGGGCGACTTGAAGAGCGGGTTCACCGCGCCGAACCGCTCCATCTCGCGGAAGACCGAGATCGACTCGTGCTCGAACGGAATGTCCCGCGCCGCGAGCGTGACGGCGACCCGCCTCACGAACGGTGAATCGAGCATGCCGATCAGCTTCATGGCACGGTCACTCCGCCGCCTGCAGCATGCGGATCTTCTCCATCTCGCGCAGCGCGCGGCGGTATTCGACCGGCATCACCTTGACGAACCTCGTCCGGTAGGTCGCCCAATCGTCGAGGATCGCCCGCGCGCGCTCCGAGCCGGTGTATTTGCAGTGGTTGGCGAGGAGCTGCATGAGGCGCTCGTCGTCGTGGCCCGACATGTCGGCCAGGATGTCGATGCGTCCCTTGGTCTCCAGGTCGCCGCCATGGTGGTGGAGGCGGATCATGAGGTCCTCCTCCTCCTCGACGGGCTCGAGATCGACCATCGACAGGTTGCAGCGCTTGGCGAAGGTGCCGTCCTCGTCGAGCACGTAGGCGATGCCGCCCGACATGCCGGCCGCGAAGTTGCGGCCCGTCGGGCCGATCACGACGACGACGCCCCCGGTCATGTATTCGCAGCCGTGGTCGCCCGTGCCCTCGACGACTGCGATGGCGCCGGAATTGCGCACGGCGAAGCGCTCGCCGGCAACGCCGCGGAAATAGCATTCGCCGGAGATGGCGCCGTAGAGCACCGTGTTGCCGACGATGATCGAGCGCTCCGGCGCCGCCTTGGCGCGCGGCGACGGCTTGACGATCAGCTTGCCGCCCGACAGGCCCTTGCCGACATAATCGTTGGCCTCGCCCTCGAGGATGAGCGTCACGCCGGCCGCGAGCCAGGAGCCGAAGCTCTGTCCGGCCGTGCCGGTGAGCTTCACGCAGACCGTGTCGTCCGGCAGGCCCTCATGGCCGTGGCGGACGGCGATCTCGCCGGACAGCATGGCCCCGACGGTGCGGTCGACGTTGCGGATCGACGCCTCGATCGTCACCGGCTCGCCGGTCTCGATGGCCTCCCGAGCCTCGGCGATCAGCCGGCGGTCGAGCACGTTGTCGATCGGATGGTGCTGGCGCTCCGTGTGGCGGACGGCGACGTCCGATCCGACCTCGGGCTTCTTGAAGATGCGCGAAAAGTCGAGCCCCTTGGCCTTCCAATGGTGGATGGCCTCGACCTTGTCGAGGAGGTCGGAGCAGCCGATCACCTCCTCGAGTCGCCGGCAGCCCATCGCGGCGAGACACTCGCGCACTTCCTCGGCGACGAAGAAGAAGTAGTTGATGACGTGCTCGGGCAGGCCCTTGAAGCGCTTGCGCAGCACCGGATCCTGCGTGGCGACGCCGACCGGACAGGTGTTGAGGTGGCACTTCCTCATCATGATGCAGCCGGCGGCGATCAGCGGCGCCGTCGAGAAGCCGAACTCGTCGGCGCCGAGCAGGGCGCCGATGATCACGTCGCGGCCGGTGCGCAGGCCGCCGTCCACCTGCAGGGCGACGCGGCCGCGCAGGCGGTTGAGGACGAGCGTCTGCTGCGTCTCGGCGAGGCCGATCTCCCACGGCGAGCCGGCGTGCTTGATGGAGGTCAGCGGCGAGGCGCCGGTGCCGCCCTCGAAGCCCGAGATGGTGATGTGGTCGGCGCGGGCCTTCGCGACGCCCGCCGCCACCGTGCCGACGCCGACCTCGGCGACGAGCTTCACCGACACGTCCGCCTTCGGGTTGACGTTCTTCAGATCGAAGATGAGCTGCGCCAGATCCTCGATCGAGTAGATGTCGTGGTGCGGCGGCGGCGAGATCAGGGCGACGCCGGGAGTCGAGTGGCGCACGCGGGCGATCTTGGCGTCGACCTTGTGGCCCGGCAATTGACCGCCCTCGCCGGGCTTCGCCCCTTGCGCGATCTTGATCTGCATGACGTCGGAATTGACGAGGTATTCCGTCGTCACGCCGAAGCGGCCGGACGCGACTTGCTTGATGGCGGAGCGCTTGGAGCGCCCGTCGGGCAGGGGTCGGAAGCGCTCCGGCTCCTCGCCGCCCTCGCCGGTATTCGACTTGGCGCCGAGGGCGTTCATCGCGAGCGCCAGGGTCTCGTGCGCCTCCTTGGAGATCGAGCCGAACGACATGGCGCCGGTGGCGAAGCGCCGGACGATGTCTCTCGCCGGCTCGACCTCGGTGAGCGGCACCGGCGCGCGGCCGGTCTCCTCCGCATTCCTGACGCGGAACAGCCCGCGCAGGGTCTTGAAGTGGTGCTCCTGCTCGTTCACGAGCCGGGCGAACTCGCGGTAGCGGTCCTCGGCGTTGAGCCGCACCGCATGCTGGAGGGCCGCAACCGTGTCCGGGTTCCAGACATGCTGCTCGCCGCGCAGGCGATAAAGGTATTCGCCGCCGACATCGAGCGCGTCCCGATAGACGGGTGCGTTGCCGAAGGCGTCGCGATGGCGGCACACGGTCTCCTCGGCGATCTCGAGCATGCCGACGCCTTCGATGGTCGTCGCCGTGCCGAAGAAATCGCGGTCGACGAAATCGGACCGCAGGCCGACGGCGTCGAAGATCTGCGCGCCGCAATAGGACTGGTAGGTGGAGATGCCCATCTTGGACATCACCTTGAGGAGCCCCTTGTCG
>DASQLE010000656.1:0-5807 GCA_035630175.1 Beijerinckiaceae bacterium | reverse complement strand
GTCCCACGCGCCGCGCGGGAACGGGTGCTGCATCAGCCCATCGACGCTGAAACGGGCATGCGCTTCCTCGATGTCGCTGAGCTTCGGGCCGATGTCCGGCGCCTCCTTGCTCATCCGGCGCATGGTGTCTTCAAGGAGGATGTGGGCGTGCACGTCGATGGTGCGGGTGTCAGCCATGGAGGTTTCCTTCGTTGTCGTTGGCGGCGCGCATTAAGATCGTTGCTGCGTTTCGCTCTATAGATGCGAGTAGAGCACCTTGCCGGGCACGGGCATCTCGCAGGTGAGGATCGAGCCGGTGTCGGCTTCGGTGATGAAGAGCGTCTTGTTGTCCGGTCCGCCATAGGCGACGTTGGTCATGTGATGGCCGACGCAGGACTCGATGAGATGGGTCGGCATGCCGTCGGCGTCGAAGCGCCAGATGCCGACGCCGAGCTGGCAGACGAGGATGGCGTCCTCCTGGTCGAGCGCCATGCCGTCGGGGCCGCCGTGGCCGCCGGACAATTGCAGATAGGTGCCGACCTTGGACACCGAGCCGTCGGTCATGATCGGGCAGCGCCACACGGCGTTCTGGCGCGTCACCGCAACGAACAGCCGGTTATCCTTCATGTTGAGCACGATGCCGTTCGGGCTCGGCACCGTGTTGAGCAGGAGGTCGAGCCCGCCGTCGGGACGCAGGCGGTAGACGCGCCCGGTCGGATCGTGCATGCCGGTCTGACCCTGGTCGGTGAAGTAGCAGGCGCCGTCGGCCGCGAAGACGAGGTCGTTCAGCCCCTTCCAGCTCTCGCTGTTGCGCGTCGCCAGGATGGCTTCGATTTCCCCGCGCTTCGGGTCCATCAGCACGAGGCCGCGCTTGTAGTCGCAGATGAAGATGCGGCCGTCCTTGTGGATCTTGAGGCCGTTCGGCCAGCCGTCATATTCGCAGACGATCTCGCACCCACCCCGCGGGCTGAGCCGGAACACGCGGCCGAAGGGAATGTCGACGAAATAGAGATTGCCCTCGCGGTCGAAGGACGGACCTTCGAGGAAGCTGTCGACCTCCTGGCCGAGCCGGTTCGGGTCGGCCCAATCGGAGCGCCGCTTGTTGCGCATCTTCGGCTCCAGCTGCCAATGCACCTTGGTTTGGATCCGCTCCGGCGCCTTGAAATAGAACATGCGTCGTCCTTCTTGCGATGAACCGGCAGAGACGCCGGCTGGCGATGATCTGTCCTGGGCTGGCGGGCGCCAAGGCGCTTCGAGCACGCATTCCGTGCTGCGGCGCTTGCTGATCCTCCCACGCGCTCTCGGGGCGCTTTGACAAGCCTCAAAATTCCACGATAAAGCTCTCGCGTTAAATGCCGTATTGGCATGGGTGGCATATCGCCTTCCACATGACGGGCAGGCCGTGGACATCAGGGGTCTTTATTACTTCGTGCGCATCGCCGAGCTCGGCAGCATCACGCGCGCCTCGGTGCATCTCAACGTCGCGCAACCGGCGCTGAGCCGGCACGTGCAGCGCCTCGAGGAGCGGCTCGGCGTCCCGCTTCTCGTGCGCGAGAGCCGCGGCATCCGCCTCACCGATGCGGGCCAGCAATTGCAGGAGCACGCTGCGCGCATCCTGCGTGAGCTGCAGCGCGCCGAGGATGAGGTGCGCGGCTCCGCCGCGAGCCCGTCGGGCAAGGTGGTGCTCGGCGTCACGCCGACCCTGTGCCCGGTGATCACCCCGCGGCTCTTCGCCGACATCCGCGAGACCCATCCGCGTATCGAGTTGAAGATCGCCGAGAGCTCGAGCGTACCGCTGCTCGACTGGCTCGTCGAAGGCCGCATCGACCTCGCCGTGGTGACCGAGCCGGCGCCGAGCCGGCGCTTGTCGATCCATCCGCTCGCAGAGGAGGAGATGGTGCTGGCTTCGGCGCCGGGCGCGCGTCGTGACGGGCCGGTCGGCCCGGACGACCTCGACGGCGCCTCGCTGATCCTCAGTGACGGACTACGGACGATTCTCGAGACGCTGTTGCCCTCGCCGATGCTCACCCGTCAGGTCGTGCTCGAGCTCAATTCAATCGAGACCATCCGCATCATGGTGCGTCAGGGCACCGGCGAGTCGATCCTGCCGCTCTCGGTTCTGCAAGCGGATGCGGATCCGAACCGGCTGTCCGCGCACCGCATCGGCGAGGCCGGCTTGTACCGCAAGCTCGCCCTCGTGCACACGGCGACGCGCCGCGTGTCGGCCGCCGGTCAGGCCGTCATGGCATCCGTGCGCGCCATTTTTGCGGAACTCGACGAGCGCGGCGCCTTCGGCCTCGAGCAGACCGCGCAGGATCAAAGCGCGGCGGTCTGAAGCCGGCGCACCGCCGCCTCGTCCACCTCGACGCCGAGGCCCGGACCGTTCGGAAGCGCGATGGCGCCGTCGATCATGGCCAGAGGCTGGCGGACGACATCATCCGCCAGGTAGACGTAAGACAGGCTGATTCCCCAATCGACGTTCTCCACCGCGCAGGCGATCTGCGCGGCCGCGGCCGAGGCGAGGCTCGTCTCGGCGACCTTGCCGGCGATGTTGATGGACAGGCCGAACTCGTGCGCGCGCCGCGCGACGTAAAGGAGAGGGCTGGCGCCGCCGAGCTTGATGAGCTTCAGCGACAGGCCGGCGATGGCCCCGCGCGCCGCACTCGCCTCGACATCCTCGACGCTGTGGATGCCCTCGTCGGCGCCGATCGGCATGATGCCGAGGGCCTGCAGCGCCGCCATCCCGCCGATCGCGTGAGGGGGAAGGGGCTGTTCAAGGAACTGGATATTCGCCGCGGCCGCCTCCGTCACGAAGCGGTGCGCGGCCTCGAGGGTCAGGCCGCCATTGGCATCGGCGCAGAGCCGTGCCTCGGGGCCGAGCGCCTTGCGCACCTGATGGGCGGCCTCGATGTCATCAGTGATCGCCTTCGAACCGATCTTCAGCTTGAAGCAGCGGAACCCTTCGCGGCGACGCGCCTCGGCATCCCTGACGTCCTCTGCGACCGTTGCGTTCCCGATCAGCCACATCGGCTCGACGGTGGCGCGCCGGCAACCGCCGAGAAGCTGCACCGCCGCGATGCCGTGAAGTCGGCCGATCAGGTCGAGCAGCGCTAGCTCGAACGCGGATTTGGCGCCCGTATTGCCATGGAGCGCCCGACCGATCCGTTCCATGATCGCGGGGCGGAAACGGAGATCGGCGCCCTGCACGGTCGTGCGGATGATCGCGGCTGCCGCCAGGAGACTCTCGGGCGTGTCGCCGGTCATGGTCGGCGCTGAGGACGCCTCGCCCCACCCGACCGTGCCGTCGGACGCCTCCAGCCGGATCAAGAGATTGTGCGCGTGCGTGATCGTCTCGCCCGACATCTTCATCGGCTGCCGCAGCGGCACGGCGATGAGGCAGGCGTCGATGCGCGCCAGGCGCACCGCCCCAATGCTCTCGTCGGGCGATTTGATCTGGACGAGTCGGGCGCTCATGATCGTGCTCCGGCGAACGGCCCTTCTTAAGAGGCGGATCGACGGTGTTGGAAATGCCCCTCGGGCATGGCTGAGCCGGCGGCTGCGGCATCGCCGAGCGATGCCGCAGCAGCATATGCCAAATCGCCAAATTGTATTACCGGCGATGGCCGGCTCTGGTAAGCCTCGTCGAAAGCGGACTGGGACGGCCCGCACGGCCGCCCCAAGAAACACGGCTTATGAGGAGGAACGCGCGTGCCCGAGGCTGCTCAGTCCATGAAGCCGCAGGACGGCCCGCGGCCGGCCATCCTGGCGGTGGCCGACCTGCCGGTGACCGAGCGCGGCGGCGGAGCGCGCACGGTTCGCATGGTCACGCGGGAGCTCGGCTCCGAGCGCTTCCTGAACGGCATCACCAGTTTCAAGCCGGGCGCCGCCATCCCGCTGCATTCGCATAATTGCGAGGAAAGCGTGGTCATCCTTGAGGGCAGCGCCCTGTTCGAGCTCGACGGCGTGGAGCATCCGATGGGGCGCTACGACGCGACCTGGATCCCGGCGGAGGTGCCGCATCGTTTCCGCAACGCGTCCGACACGGAAGAACTGAAGATCTTCTGGACCTACGCGTCGGTCGATGCGACGCGAACCTTGACGGCGACGGGCGAAACGCGCTCGATCGCCTCCGAGCACAAGGCGGGACGCTGATCCCGCGCAAGGCGACAACGGGCGCCGCCATTCTCAAAAACTCTCGCAAGGGCAGGCAACAGGCCCGAGAGATAACCCAGCGGAGGAAACGCATGATTCATACAAGCACAAGCCTGACGAAGCTCGCCGTGCGCATCGGCGCAACCGGTATCCTGTCCGCGGCCTTCGCGGCAGTCGGGGCAGGCGCCGCTGAGATGCGGGCGCCGAAGGGCCCGATCGAGATCACCGTCGGCACCTCGCCCGGCGGCACCCCGGACGTGCTCATGCGCCGGGCCGCCAAGATCCTCAACGAGGAGAAGATCATCGAGAACCCGATCGCGGTGGTGAACCGCGTCGGCGGGTCCTGGATGGTCGCCACCAACTACGTCATCAACCGTCCCGCCGACGAGAACCTCGTCTTCGTGATCACGACGCCGCAATTCACCGTTCCCCTGATCCAGGGACTGCCGTCGGTGCACGACAAGCTGACCCCGGTCGCCGTGTATATCCAGAACGACATCGTGCTCCTGACCCAGCCGAGCTCCCCCTGGAAGGGCTTCAAGGATTTCGTCGACGCCGCCAAGCAGCGCGAGCGCAGCGTCAAGTTCGCCGGGGCGCAGATGGGCTCGACAGACAGCATCATCGCCGGCGCCATCGAGAAGGCGACCGGCACTAAGCTGAACTACATTCCCTTCGACGGCGGCGGTGCGGCGATGGCGGCGTTTCTCGGCGGCAACGCCGACCTCGTGGCTCTGACGCTCGACGAGGCCATGCCGCTGGTGAAGAGCGGCAAGGGCAAGATCCTCGGCCTTCTCGCCGAGAACCGCCGCACGGAGCCGGAGCTGAAGGACATCCCGACAGCCACGGAGCAGGGCTACAAAGCCCTCTACGTGCAGGAGTTCGGCACCAACGGTCCGCCCAACATGGACCCGGCCATCGTCGCCTGGTGGGACGACAAGCTGCGTAAGATGGTGCAAAGCAAGGCCTGGCAGGACATGGCGCGGGAAGCGTTCCTGCGCACCGAGTATATCGGCGCCGACAAGGTGCAGGCCAAGGTCAAGGAGATGGCCGAGCAGCACCGGCAGATCCTCAACGACCTCGGCCTGATCAAGAAGTAGCGGGCGCATCGCCATGAAACGGCTCGACATCGCAACGGCCGTTATCATGCTGGGTCTGTCGGCGATCGTAATCGCCGGCCTGTCCGGATACGCCTTCTGGTTGGACTACGCCCCGGGACCCGCCTTCGCGCCCTATCTGATCGCGGGCTCGGGCATTCTCCTCTCCTTGCTTCTCCTGGTCGCGGCATTGCGCGGCGGCCGGGAGCCGGCGGATTGGCCTGATGCATTCGGCGGGCGGCGGGTCCTCTACACCGTCATCGGGCTTATCCTGTTCGTCGCGGCGCTGCCGTTCCTCGGCTTTGCCTTTTCGGGCATCGTGTTCATGCTCGTGGTGCTTCTCGTGGTGCTGCGCCGCCGGATGGTGCCGAGTCTCGCGACGACGGCGATCACGGTGGCGCTGGTCCAGGGCATCTTCGTGCACTGGCTGAGCGTGAAGCTGCCGACCGGACCGTGGGGCTTCTGACGGCGCCTTCGGCGCGGGACCGCTGATATGCAATCGTTCGACATGCTCATGCAGGGTTTCGCGGTCGCGCTGACCCCGACGAACCTCCTGTTCATCTTCATCGGCGTCCTGCTCGG
>DASQLE010000655.1:0-2441 GCA_035630175.1 Beijerinckiaceae bacterium | reverse complement strand
CGTCGTCGCCGGATGGAAGGTGCCGGCGCCCACCTCCATGTCGTAGGGCTGCAGGATGACGCAGCCGCGCTCGGCCCAGAAGCGCTGCAGAGCGAGGATGAGGCCCTGGAACGAGCGCGCGGGCTGAAGATGAGCAGGCTTGCTCGCCATGTTCGGTCCATGTTGAACGGGATGAGGCTCCAGCCTTAAGGGGCAGGGGAGGCGAGTCAAGCGCGAGCCCCGCCACGACAGCGGTCGCAAAAGCCGCGTGCCGGGCTTATCTTCGCTCCGGCAAAGGGGTTGGCGAGGAGCGATGCGGGCGGACGTGGTGGTTCTGGGCGCCGGGATCGTCGGCGTATCGGTGGCCTTGCACCTGCAAAAGCGCGGCCGGGCCGTGGCGCTCGTCGACCGGCGCGGGCCCGGGGAGGAGACCTCCTTCGGCAATGCCGGGCTCATCCAGAGCGAGGGCATCTTCCCGTACGGGTTCCCGCACGATTTCGGCGCGCTCCTGCGCTACGCCATGAACAACACCACGGACGCGCATTATCACCTGTCGGCGCTGCCGAAGCTGGCGCCGTTCCTGGCGCGCTACTGGTGGTCGTCGCGGCCGGCCCGCCATGCCGCCATCGCCCGCTGCTACGCGCCGCTCATCCACCGCTCCGTGCCGGAGCATCTCGCCCTCGCCGAGGAAGCCGGCGCCCTCGACCTCATCCGCCGGCGCGGCTGGATCAAGCTGTTCCGCAGCGCGCAGCCGATGAGCGTCGCCATCGAGGAAGCCGAGGCGCTGAAGCGCGAGTTCGGGGTCAATTTCGCCGCCCTCGACGCGAGGGCCGTCGCCGACAAGGAGCCGCATCTGAACGGAGAACTCGCCGGCGGCCTGCACTGGACCGATCCCGGTTCGGTCACCGATCCGCACGCCCTCACGCTCGCTTATGCCGCCCTGTTCGAGCGCCTCGGCGGCAAGGTCCTGACCGGCGATGCCGGCAGCTTCACGGCGGCGGGACCGGGATGGCGCGTCACGACCGAGGCGGGGCCGCTCGACGCCGGCGAGGCCGTGGTGGCGCTCGGGCCGTGGTCGGACCTCGTCTTCGGGCGTCTCGGCTACCGCCTCCCGTTCGCATTCAAGCGCGGCTACCACATGCATTACGCTCCGGCCGGCAACGCCGTCCTCAACCATACGGTGCTCGATCTCGAGCGCGGGTACCTCTTGGCGCCGATGGCGCGCGGCATCCGCCTGACGACCGGCGCGGAGTTCGCCCTGCGCGACGCGCCGAAGACGCCGGTGCAGCTGGCGCGCGCCGAGCCGGTCGCCAAGACCCTGTTTCCGCTTGGGCCGCGCCTCGATTCGGAACCGTGGATGGGCGCCCGTCCGTGCACCCCCGACATGATGCCGATCATCGGCCCCGCCCCTCGCCACAAGAATCTTTGGTTCGCCTTCGGCCACGCCCATCACGGGCTTACCATCGGCCCCGTCACGGGCCGCCTCGTCGCCGAGATGATGACGGGAGCGACGCCGTTCACCGACCCGAAGCCCTACCGCGCCGACCGCTTCTGAGCTGCCTCTCCCCCATCAAGGGAGAGGAGAGAACCTGTCGCGCCAGGCCGGCTGGGCGCCGGGGAAGGGCAAGGCGGTCGCCTCAAAGACGCCGCGCGCGATGGCGCGGGCGAGGCAGTTGGCGGCGGTCGCGCAGATCGCGATGACGTCGTTGTCGGGATCGGACAGGGGCCTGCGGCCGGTGGCGGCGGCGAAGACGGTGTCGCCGTCGAAAAGGGCGTGCGACAGGCTGAGCGCCTTGGCGAGGCCGCCATGCGCCGCGATGGCAAGGCGCTTGGTCATCGGCTTCGGCAGGGCCGCGTCCGTGGCGACAAGGGCGATCGTGGTCGCCGGCTGCGGCGCCCCTTTCCATGAGAACCGGCGCTGCTCCGGCCGCACGCGCGGAGGCGCGCCAAGGCCGCCGAACTCGTCGCCCTCCTCGAACGGCGCCGCCCAGAAATGCGGCCCGCCGCCGATCATGGCCGAGCCGAGGGCGTTGACGACGACCAGAGCCCCGACCGTGAAGCCGGACGGCGTCACCGCGCTGGCCGAGCCGAGGCCGCCCTTGAGATCGACCGTGGTCGCCCCGAAGCCGCCGCCGGCCGTGCCGAGGGCGAACGCGGCGGCGGCCGTCGACACCGCCGCGTAGCCGAGCTCGCGGTAGGGCGGATAGCGGCCCCAATCCTTGTCGCCGCCGTTGAGGAGGTCGAAGCAGATCGCCTGCGGCACGATCGGCACCGTCACGGGGCCGACCGCGAAGCCGCGGCCCCGCTCGCGCAGCCACGCCTGCACGCCGGAGGCGGCGTCCAGCCCGAAGCCCGAGCCGCCCGACAAGACGACGGCGTCGACGCGCTCGACGGCCATTTCGGGCTCGAGGCAGCCCGCGTCCCGGTTGGCCGGAGCGCCGCCGAGCACGACGCCCGAAGCG
>DASQLE010000654.1:0-5363 GCA_035630175.1 Beijerinckiaceae bacterium | reverse complement strand
CCGCCGTTGACAGTCTTGACCGTGCCGTCCGGCTGCTTCTTCCCGCGATAGGCCTTGGCGATGTTGAAGGCGATGTTGGTGGCGAGCGCCGTCTTGCCCATGCCGGGGCGGCCGGCCAGGATGACGAGGTCGGAGCGCTGCAGGCCGCCGACGTCGCGGTCGAGGTCGCGCAGGCCCGTGGAGATGCCCGACAGGCCCCCGTCGCGCTTGTAGGCGGCCGCCGCCATGTCGATGGCGGTGGTGAGGGCGTCGGAGAAGCGCTGGAAGCCGCCGTCGTATTTGCCCTTCTCGGCGAGCTCGTAGAGGCGGCGCTCGGTTTCCTCGATCTGGTCGCGCGGCGAGGTCTCGACCGGCGCGTCGTAGGCGACGTTGACCATGTCCTCGCCGATGCCGATCAGGCTGCGCCGGATGGCGAGGTCGTAGATGGTGCGCCCGTAATCCTCGGCGTTGATGACGGTGGTCGCCTCGGCCGCGAGGCGCGCCAGATATTGCGAGACGGTGACGCCGCCGAGATCGGCGTCGCCGAGAAACGTCTTCAGGGTGATCGGCGTCGCCACCTTGCCGGCCTTGATGAGGCTGGTCGCCACCTCGTAGATGCGCCGGTGCAGCTCCTCGAAGAAATGCACCGGCTCGAGGAAATCCGAGACGCGGTAATAGGCGTCGTTGTTGACGAGAACCGCCCCGAGAAGGGCCTGCTCGGCGTCGATGTTGTTGGGCGCCACCCGGTATTCGGGCGTGACGGCTTCGAGGCGGGCGACGAGCGCGTTGGCGGGGGCCATCATGGGTTCCGTGTGAGTTGCGCGAGACCCTAAAGCGAGGGTGTCGAAAGCCCTACCGCTTCCGGCGCGCTGTCCCCGATTCGCACATTTGCACAGAGCCGAGTTTTCAACCCCGCCTTGACAAAGCGGGGACGATCGTCAGCCCACGAAAAGGCGCTCCCGAGCGCGCGACTCGGGGAGCGCCTGACTAGAACAAAAGACGAACGAAAAATCAACCCTCGCGCGTGTCGCCGGCATCGGCGAGAGCGGCGCCGACCTCGAGGCCGAGATCGTCGAGGTTGGTCTCCTCGCGCGTCGTGACGGTCTCGCCGCGGGCCTGCCGTTCCGCCTCCTCGGGGCTGCGGGCGACGTTGATGGTGACCCGGACCTCGACTTCCGGGTGCAGCGACACCGGCACATTGTGCAGCCCGAGCGTCTTGATGGGCGCGTTGAGGACGATCTGGTCGCGGCCGATCGTGAAGCCGCCGCTGGTGAGCGTGTCGGCGAGGTCGCGGGTCGAGACGGATCCGTAGAGGACGCCGGTCTCGCCGGCCTGGCGCACGATCACGAAGCTCTGCCCGTCGAGCTTGGCGCCGACCGCCTCGGCTTCCTTGCGCAATTCGAGATTGCGCGCCTCGAGCTGGCTACGCTGCTTCTCGAAGCGCTCCTTGTTGGCGCCGGTGGCGCGCAGCGCCTTGCCGCGCGGCAAGAGGAAATTGCGGGCGAAGCCGTCGCGCACGCGTACGGTGTCGCCCATCTGCCCGAGCTTGGCGACGCGTTCCAGCAAGATAACTTCCATCGGTTCTCTCCTTTGAGGCTTTCACGTAGTGGGGGTTTGGCCGGCGCCGCCCGGAAAGCGGCGGCGCAGGTCGATGGCGGTGTCGGCGATGCCGGCCAGCGCCAGAAGCGGCAAGACGGTATGGGCGATGAAGGCGATGAGGACATAGGCGCCGACGAGCAGCCCGGTCCGGCCTGCCCGCCCGCGCGAGACGTGGTGCAGCAAAGCGAGCCCCTGCAGGGCGAAGGCCATCAAGAGGCCTCCCGCGAAGGCGAGGGCGAGGACACCGGCGAAGCCCGACAGGAAGGACGCCGCGACGGCGGCGCCGAGAAGCAGCAAGGCCGACAGGGGCATGCGCGTCGCGGCGATGGCCGGCCAGGGACGGGGCAGCCGCTGCGAGATGGCGACGGCTTTGGCGGCGATCCACAGGTTGAGGCTCAGGACGAGGGCGAAGGCGGTCGCGGCGATGAAGGGCACGGCGCCGACGAGCGCCTCGATGAACGGCTCGCGCGGCACGCCCCCGAAGGTAGGCGGCAAGGCGGCGTCGGCCGGAACGCGCATCTGCAGGCGGATCACGCCCTCGATCGTCTCCCGCAAGGCATCGCGATAGGTCGCGTAATCCCACGATCCGAGGGCGAGCACGCCGACGAAGGTGATGGTTGCCGACGAGACGGCGACCCACAAGAGCAGCCGGCCGAGCGGATACCATTCGAGGGAGCCGTCGGGATTGGGCCGGCCGAGCAGGGCGAGATAGGCAAGGCCCCAGGCCGGCAGGGCGGAGCCGATCACGAAGGCGAGCCCCGCCTCGGGCCGGAACGCGAAGGCGATGGCAAGACCACCGACGGCGACCGCGACGATGCCTGCCCGGTGGTTCCAGCCGAGCGCCCCGATGAGGATCGGCAGCGGCGCCACGTAGGACAGAACGAGGCCGAGCGGCGAGCCGGTCACGACCACCGCGAACAGAAGCGCGGAGGCGAGACCGGACAGGATGCCGACCGCGAGGGAACTGATCATCGTGGACGCTGTCCCGCTGCAATGCAGGGTTAGGGGCGGATCGACGTCCGCCCCAGCGGTTTCACATCGCCTCCCCCCTGGATGGGGAAGGCGAGGGTTAGCGGATCACGTAGGGAAGGAGACCGAGCACGCGGGCGCGCTTGATGGCCTGCGACAGCTCGCGCTGCTTCTTGGCCGAGACCGCCGTGATGCGGCTCGGCACGATCTTGCCGCGCTCCGACACGTAACGCGACAGGAGCTTGGTGTCCTTGTAGTCGATCTTCGGCGCATTGGGCCCCGAGAAGGGGCAGGTCTTGCGCCGGCGGAAGAAGGGGCGGCGGGCGCCGCCGCCGCCACCACCGCCACCGCGGTCGCCACCACGTTCAAACGCCATCTCGCGCCTCCTCGCTGCGGCCGCCGCCGGAGAATTCGGTTTCAGGCCCGTCGTCGTCGCGGCGGCGCCGCTCGCGGTCCTTGCGCTCGTCGCGCTCGCGCTTCTGCATCATCACCGAAGGCTCGGCGTCGAGCGCGTCGACCCGGATGGTCATGAAGCGCAGGATGTCCTCGTTGATGCGCATCTGGCGCTCCATCTCGGCGACGGCCGGGGCCGGGGCGTCGAGATTGAACATGGTGAAATGCGCCTTGCGGTTCTTCTTGATGCGGTAGGCGAGGGATTTCACGCCCCACATCTCGGTCTTCTCGACCCGGCCGCCATTCTGCTCAATGACGGCCTTGAACTGGTCGACGAACCCCTCAACCTGCTGGGGGGTGACGTCCTGGCGAGCCAGGAACACGTGTTCGTAAAGTGGCATCAGGGGCCCTTCTCACGAGTGAGTTTAAGCTCGTCGCAACTTCCAAGGAGAAGCGTCGGGAGCCGTTCACGCGTCCGATCGGCGCCAAGCCCTTCGAGCCCCTTTGAGGCCCGAGCGGTCAGTTCGAAGGCGGAGACACGGGACGACGGGTCCCAAGACCCTGCGCGCTTCGCTTGAGGTAAAACGAAAGCACGCCGTCCGTTCAGCCCCCGGCCGGAGCGAACGCGAAGCGCCGCGTTTATCGGTTCGCGGGAGAAAAAACAAGCCTAGCTGGCGTTGCGGGCTCAGGTGACGACGCGCAGGATCGTGCCGGCAACCGCGCGCGCCAGCGCCTTCGGCTCCATCGAAAACACGGCGGACGGGGTCCCGGCCGCCGCCCAGACGACATCATAGGCCAGGAGATCCTCGTCGACATAGGTCGGCAGCGCCGTCGCGTGCCCGAAGGGCGGGATGCCGCCGATGGCGAAGCCGGTCCAGTCGCGGACCTGACGGGCATCGGGCCGCGTCAAAGGCTCGCCGATCACGGCCGCGACCGTCGTCTCGGCGACGCGGTTCCTGCCCGAGACGAGCAGGAGATAGGGCTTGCCGCTCGCCGCGCCGGCGAAGACCAGCGACTTGACGATCTGACCGACGTCGCAGCCGCAGGCCGCCGCCGCCTCCTCGGCCGTGCGCGTCGAGCCGGGCATCTGGCGGATTATGACGGCGAGCCCGAGCCGGTCGGCCGCCCCCTGCACCTTGAGAGCGCTCGGCGCCAGGCTGGGCCCCACGGCGCTTACGGGCGTATCCATCAAACCTCCTGCGACCGACGCATCGCGAACGAAAGACCGGCGGCCTCGGTGCCGGGCGCCCGGCACCGCGCGGCTGCCACGCCGCACAGGCGACCAAGGCGCCGCCGCCGACCGGCTACGCGCAACGGCTTCCTGCGCCGCCCATGTTTCTTCTCGCGGGCATTGCAATATCATGGAAACTGCCGGAGACACGCGGCTGCCGGCAAGGACAGTGAATGATCGACAATTCGGCTCGCCGGCGCTTCACAGGCCATAGCCCGGCCCGGATCGACGCGAGCGGCCGCATGCCCTGAGATTGCAAGGATGAAGGTGCCCCCCCTCCGCCTCGGCGTGAACATCGACCACGTCGCCACGCTGCGCAACGCCCGCGGCGGCCACAGCCCGGATCCGGTGCGCGCCGCTCACCTCGCCGTGCTCGCCGGCGCCGACGGCATCACCGCGCATCTGCGCGAGGATCGGCGCCACATCCGCGACGCGGACATCGTGCGGCTGAGGGCGGAGATCCTGGCCCCGCTCAACTTCGAGATCGCCCCGACGCGCGAGATGATCGCCATCGCGGCCCGGGTGCGGCCGCACGCCGCCTGCCTCGTGCCGGAGAAACGCGAGGAACGCACCACCGAAGGCGGCCTCGATATCATCGCCGCCTTCGACCATCTCGCGCCGGTCGTGCACGAATTGCGGGAGATCGGCGTCCGGGTGTCGCTGTTCGTCGAGCCGGAGGTCGCGATCATGGAGGCGGCGCGGGCGCTGCACGCTCCCGTGGTCGAATTGCACACCGGCAGCTATTGCGACGCGTGCACGGCCGGCGAGGACGGGCGCGTCGCTCACGAGCTGGATCGTCTCATCCGCGCCGCCGCGCACGGTGCCCGGCTCGGGCTCGAGATCCATGCCGGGCACGGCCTCACCTACGACAATGTCGGGGCGGTCGCGGCCATTCCGCAGGTGGTGGAGCTCAATATCGGCCATCACCTCGTCGGCGAGGCCGTTTTCACGGGCCTGACCGAGGCGATCGGCACGATGCGGGCCGCCATGGACGCGGGACGATCCCGGATCGCGGCTTTGCCGCGTCCGGGATGACGGGAAGACATGATCCTCGGTATCGGCTCGGACCTCTGCGACATCCGCCGCATCGAGCGCTCGCTCGAGCGCTTCGGGGCGCGCTTCACGCATCGCATCTTCACGGCCGGCGAGCGGGCGCGCAGCGAGCGCCGCGCCGCCTCCGCGGCCTCGTATG
>DASQLE010000653.1:0-16939 GCA_035630175.1 Beijerinckiaceae bacterium | reverse complement strand
CACCATGGACGAGTTCGAGGACGCCAAGGACAAGGTCATGATGGGCGCCGAGCGCCGCTCCCTCGTGATGACCGACGACGAGAAGCGCCTTACCGCCTATCACGAGGCTGGCCACGCCATCGTCGCCATCAACGTTCCGGCGACCGACCCGGTGCACAAGGCCACCATCATTCCGCGCGGCCGGGCGCTCGGCATGGTCATGCAGCTGCCCGAGCGCGACAAGCTGTCGATGAGCGTCGAGCAGATGACCTCGCGCCTCGCCATCATGATGGGCGGCCGCATCGCCGAGGAGCTCGTCTTCGGCAAGGAAAAGGTCACCTCCGGCGCCCAGTCCGACATCGACCAGGCGACGCGCCTCGCCCGCATGATGGTGACGCGCTGGGGCCTGTCGGAAGAACTCGGCACCGTCGCCTACGGCGAAAACCAGGAAGAGGTCTTCCTCGGCATGTCGGTCGGACGGCAGCAGAACGTCTCCGAGACGACGGCGCAGAAGATCGACGCCGAGATCCGCCGCTTCGTCGAGAGCGGCCTGATCGAGGCGCGCCGCATCCTCACCGAGAAGCGCGAAGACCTCGAGGTCCTCGCCAAGGGCCTCCTTGAATACGAGACCCTGACCGGCGACGAGATCCGCGATCTCCTCAACGGCAAGCCGCCGGTGCGCGACACCGGCGATACGCCGCCCCCGGTCCGTCCCTCGCCGGTGCCGGCCGCCGGGCGGGGCCGGCCCCGCGAGAGCGACGGCGGGCTCGAGCCGCAACCCCAGGCCTGAGCCGCGAATCGAGGAGAACGCCCGCCCCGAGCGGGCGTTTTCGCATGCAGGACGGGATGGGCCGGCAGGTCCCGAGAATCCGGCCCATCCTTAAAACGGCCGGATAACCTTACCCGCTGCGGGCGCTTCTGCTATTCAGCGAATCCGAACAAGGTCGGTCACAACCTCGATCGCCACAACGACGGCAGGATCGGCATGACACGCAAGCA
This sequence comes from Beijerinckiaceae bacterium, assembly GCA_035630175.1. Classification (GTDB taxonomy): domain Bacteria; phylum Pseudomonadota; class Alphaproteobacteria; order Rhizobiales; family Beijerinckiaceae; genus JAJKJG01. The sequence goes on along the minus strand of DASQLE010000653.1, from coordinate 15,961 downwards.
TTTCGGCACCGACGGAATCCGCGGCCGCGCCAACGGCGTCATCACGCCGGAATTGGCCTTGAAAGTGGGGCAGGCGGCGGGCCTCTTGTTCCAGCGCGGCGACTACCGCCACCGCGTGGTGATCGGCAAGGACACGCGCCTGTCCGGCTACATGATCGAATCCGCCCTGCAGGCCGGCTTCACGTCGGTCGGCATGGACGTGCTCCTGCTCGGGCCGATGCCGACGCCGGCCGTCGCCATGCTGACCCGCTCGATGCGGGCCGATATCGGCGTCATGATCTCGGCCTCGCATAATCCGTACGAGGACAACGGCATCAAGATCTTCGGGCCGGACGGCTTCAAGCTGTCCGACGACGTCGAGCGCGAGATCGAAGCGCTGATGAATTCGGACCTCACGACGCGGCTCTCGGAATCGGCGCTGCTCGGCCGCGCCAAGCGCATCGAGAGCGTCCATGCCCGCTATATCGAGTTCGCCAAGCGCACCCTGCCGCGCCAGCTCGATCTCGGCGGCATGCGGGTCGTCGTGGATTGCGCCAACGGCGCCGCCTACAAGGTCGCGCCCGAGACCCTGTGGGAGCTCGGCGCCGAGGTCATCGCCATCGGCGTCGAGCCGGACGGCTTCAACATCAACCGCGACGTCGGCTCGACCTCGCCGGAGGCGCTGATCGGCAAGGTGCGCGAGCTCCGGGCCGATATCGGCGTCGCCCTCGACGGCGACGCCGACCGCGTCCTCGTCGTCGACGAGAAAGGGCACCTCGTCGACGGCGACCAGCTCATGGCCGTCGTGGCGCGCTCCTGGCGCGAGGACGGGCGTCTATCGCAGCCCGGCGTCGTCGCCACCGTCATGTCGAACCTCGGGCTCGAGCGCTATCTCGGCGGCCTCGGGCTGCAGCTCGTGCGCACGGCGGTCGGCGACCGCTACGTGCTCGAGCACATGCGCGAGCACGGCTACAATCTCGGCGGCGAGCAGTCCGGCCACATCATCATGTCGGACTACACCACCACCGGCGACGGGCTCATCGCCGTCCTGCAGCTCCTGTCCGTGGTCAAGCGGCTCGACAAGCCGGTGAGCGAAGTCTGCCACTGCTTCGAACCGCTGCCGCAGATCCTCAAGAACGTGCGCTACAAGCACGGCCAGCCGCTCAAGGAAGATGCCGTCGTCACCGCCGTCGAATCGGCGCGCCAGCGCCTCGGCAACCGCGGCAGGCTCGTCATTCGGCCGTCCGGCACCGAGCCGGTCATCCGCGTCATGGCCGAGGGCGACGACCGCGACCTCGTCATCAAGGTGGTCGACGACATCGTCGACGCCGTGACGCGCGCCGCCGCCTGATGTGAGGCGCCGACGGCTCTACGTCTTGCAATCGATCACGTTCATGCGGTTTGATTGCTTCGGTTAAAACGCATCGTGATCTTGCAGCCCGGCAAAGCTTGGTTGCCGAACTTGCAAGGCGGCGGCCCTTGATCCGCCGCGTCTCCATGCCTTGATCCCGGGCACGCGTGCATCGCACGCGCAAGGAGATCGCCATGAAGCTCTATTACGCACCGGGAGCCTGCTCGCTGGCTCCGCACATCGTCGCCCGTGAAGCGGGTCTGCGCCTCGATCTCGAGAAGGTGGATCTCGGCAGCGGCAAGACCGAGAGCGGCGCCGCCTTCGCCGACATCAACCCGAAGGGCTACGTGCCGGCGCTGGCGCTGGATAACGGCGAGGTGCTGACCGAAGCCTCGGCGCTGCTGCAATATCTTGCCGACCAGGCTCCCCGGGGCGGGCCTCGTGGCGCAGGCGGGCACGCCCGAACGCTACCGCCTGCTCGAATGGCTCGGCTTCATCTCGACCGAGATCCACAAAGGCTTCGGCCCCCTTTGGAATCCGAAGATGCCGGATGCCGCCAAGGCCATCGCCAAGGCGAACCTCGCCAAGCGCTTCGCCTATCTCGACAACCACCTTGCCCGCAGCCCCTTCCTTCTCGGCGAGCGCTTCAGCGTCGCGGACGCCTACCTCTTCACCGTGACGAACTGGACCAATCTGCACGGCATCGATCTGAAGCCGTATGCGAATCTCTCCGCTTACATGCAGCGGATCGGCGCCCGCCCGAAGGTGCAGGAAGCGCTCCGCGCCGAAGGGCTTCTCAAGAACGCTGCGTGAGACTTTAGGACCATGCCCTGAGGATTCCCCCGGGCGCGTCATCGTCGCGATCGCGCCCGGCGCGCCGTGCTTGTCGCTCTTGGAGCACCGGGATCGCGCATCCGGGCGCGCAGCGCTTATGGTGCGCGATCCGTTAAAGTTTAGGGTTAGGCGGCACTTAACGATTTTCTGCGAACGTCCCCTCGTTGCAGTACGCCCGTCGCCTTCGGCCGGGCCTTCACGAAGGGGACCCTGTCATGGGCAGCTTCAAACATTACGCTCTGGCGGGACTCGTCGCCCTCGCGGCGCCGGCGGCGGCGCATGCGGCCGATCTGCCCGCGCCCGCGCCCTACGCGCATGTCGAGGTCGGCGGCGGCTGGTATCTGCGCGGCGACATCGGCATCACCAACCAGGATGTCGACCGGCTCTCCTTCGTGCCTCGCGAAGAGGCGATCCTGCGCGGCGTCGGCGACGCCAGCTTCGAGAGCATCCACTCGGACTTCGATTCGTCGCCGCTCGTCGGCCTCGGCATCGGTTATCAGTTCAACCACTGGATCCGGGCCGACGTCACCGGCGAGTATCGCGGCAAGGCGACCTTCCACGGTCTCGAGCGCGCCATCGACCTCAGCGGCGCCAACGATTACACGGCCACCAAGTCGGAATGGGTCGGCCTCGCCAACGTCTATTTCGACCTCGGCACCTGGTATTCCCTGACGCCCTTCATCGGCGCCGGCGTCGGCTTCACCCACACCATGATCGACAACTTCCGCGACATGGGCGCGCCGTCGGCGCTCGCCTTCGCGCGCGACCATTCCGAGACCGATCTCGCCTGGGCGCTCCATGCCGGCGTCGCCTACGACGTGACGCCGAACTTCAAGGTCGAATTCGCGTATCGCTATCTCAACCTCGGCGACGGCCAGACCGGCATCCTGCACCGCTACGACGACAGCGGCTGCCGCTGCCTCGCGGTGAAGTTCAAGGATCTCGACTCGCACGACTTCAAGGTCGGCATGCGCTGGATGCTCGGCGCGCCGGTGCTGGCCGCCGCGAACGAGCCGGTCATGCGCAGATACTGATCGCACAGTCCGGTCACACGATCACGGCGCGAGAGTCCTCTCGCGCCGTTCCTTTTTTCTCGACGACGAAGCGTCACTCAATCCCTCCCCTTCAGGGGAGGGCGGACTCGCAGGCGGCAGCCTGCGAGCCGGGCGGGGTCATGGTGCGCAAGTCGGATGTTTCCGACTTGCGCATCGATACAGAACTCAGGAACACCCGAGTTCTGTGCGCCATATCCTGACACGGCGTGACCCCACCCCGGTGCTTCGCACTCTCCCTCCCCTGAAGGGGAGGGAGATGCCTTGGCTCGCAGCGCGAAGGAAAGAAAACGGTAAGCTTAATCGGCATTTAACTTCGGCGCGGCATCCTTGTCGGAGCGGTTCGCCAGCGCCCGGTCGGACCGGCTCGCGAGATGCGTTCCACACGAGGACCCGTCATGAGTACCCTCAAGACTTTGAGCTGCGCGGCCGCGATCGCCATCGGCCTCGCCGTGCCCGCTTTCGGCGCCGACATGCTGTTCCCGCCGCCGATGGGGGAGGGCGGGCGCCCCGGCCTCGTCGAGCTCGGCACCGGCTGGTACCTGCGCGGCGACATCGGCTATGTCGATTACGCAAAGCCGAAGGAGGGGCGCGGCTCCATCATCAACGACGCGTTCGACCAGACGACGCTCAAGAACACGTGGTCGGCCGGCGCCGGCTTCGGTTACAAGTTCCTCAACATGTTCAGGGCCGACGTCACCGTCGATCACCGCTTCGCCGCGGCGTTCGAGGGGATCAGCGCGCTCGGCGGCGGCGACCGGCGGCGCGATTGGGGCAAGCTCGATTCGACCACCGGCCTCGTCAACGCCTATGTCGATCTCGGCACCTGGTACGGCGTCACCCCGTATGTCGGGGCGGGTGTCGGCGTCGCCATGAACCACCTGCAGGATTACCGGACGCGCCTGACCTGCGTGACGCCCGCCTGCGGACCGATCGGCGATCAGCCCCTCGCGGAGGTCCCGGCGCGTCGGAGCTACGATCTCGCCTGGGCGGTCATGGGCGGCATCGCGGTCGATCTAGGCGTCGGCTTCCAGGTCGATGTCGGCTACCGCTACGCCAATCTCGGCGAGGCGAGCCTCCGCGACAGCGACACGACGACCCGCTCCAATGACATCGAAAGCCACGAGGTCCGCCTCGGCCTCCGCTACATGATCGACAACTGAGCATGATGCCGAAAAGTGGACACCACTTTTCGGACGAACACCATGCTCAACTTCTCTGATCGGCCGCCCCTTGCCGGGCGAGGGGCGGGACCGCTATCTTAAGGGTGCGCGGGTGTAGTTCAGAGGTAGAACGTCAGCTTCCCAAGCTGAATGTCGTGGGTTCGATTCCCATCGCCCGCTCCAGATCGGAACGGCAGGCGTATGAGCGTGGCAGCGAACGAGGAGGAAGTCGATCGGGGGCCGCGGGCGAGCCGCCCGGCCTTGATCGTGACCGCTGCCGCCGCGCTCTGCCTGGTCGGCACCGGTCTGCTCCTGTGGAGCCAGCACGGCGCGGTCGTGTTCAGCGAGACGGTGCTGGCTGCCCTGGCCTGGTGCTTCTGACCGCTTAGGCCATCCGATGTCCCCTCGCGCGCTGCGGCTCGTCGTGCCGCTGATCGGTCTTCTGGTCGGCCTCGCGGCGCTCGCGCTCGCGCTCTTCCTGACGTTCAGGCCGGGCGGGCAGGAGGCGCGGTCGGCGGCCGTCGGCGGCTCGTTCGCGCTGGTGTCGCACGAGGGCAGGGCGGTCACGGAACGGGATTTTCTTGGCGCCCCCTTTCTCGTCTTCTTCGGCTTCACCAATTGTCCCGACGTGTGCCCGACCAAGCTGTTCGAGATCTCCGAGGTCCTGCGCGCCACGGGCGAGCGCGGCCGTTCCTTGCGCGCGCTGTTCATCACGGTCGATCCGGAGCGCGATACGCCCGAGGTCCTGAAGAGCTATCTCGGCAGCTTCGACGAGCGCATCGTCGGGCTGACCGGCGACGGAGCCGCCGTCGACGCGGCGGTCCGCGCCTATCGCGGCTTCGCCCGCAAGGTGCCGCTCAAGGATGGCGGCTACACCATGGAACACACCGCCCTGGTCTATCTCATGGACGGTAAAGGCCGTTTCGTCAGCTCGCTCAACCTGCAGCGTCCGCCGGCGGAGGCCGCCCGGGAGCTTCTGCGGCAGGTGTGAGCATGCAGGACGCGGCTGCCGGGCTGCCGCCGGCGGCTTGACCGGCGAATCGGCAAGCGGGATAGCATCCGGCGATGCAACATCCGACACAGGATCCGGGGACGACCCGCCGGCGCGCGCGGAGGACCGGCGGCGCAGGCCGCGCAGCCGCGGCGTTCTTGATCGGCCTCGCCCTCGCTCTCGGCAGCGTGTCCGTAAGGCCGGCCGCGGCCCAGGGCGTCGCCATCCCGAATCTGTGGGATCCGCGCGGCCGCGCCGAGCGCCCCGATCTGACGGGTCTGCGCACCGTGCGCTTCCTCACCGACGACGAGTTCCCGCCGCTGCACTTCGCCGGCCCCGACGGCAGCCCGACCGGCTTTTCGGTCGAGCTGGCGCGCGCCGCCTGCGAGCGCCTCGCCATCACCTGCACCATTCAGGCGCGGCGCTTTGACACGCTCCTGACGTCGCTCGCGGAGGGACGCGGCGACGTCGTGGCGGCGGCGGTGCCGATCACTGCCGATCTGCGCCGCCGCTTCGCGGCGACGGGGCCTTACTTTCGCTCGCCGGCGCGCTTCGCCGCCGTCCGGGAGCGCAAGCTGCCCGAGCCCAGCCCCGCTGCCGTCGAGGGCCGAACCGTCGGCGTGGTCGCCGGCACGGCCCACGCCGCCTATCTCGCGGCGTTCTTCCCGAAGGCGAGCGCGCGGAGCTTTGCCAATCTCGCCGCCGCCACCGCCGCGCTGCGCAAGAACGAGGTCGACTACGTGTTCGCCGACGGCCTCGGGCTGGCGCTGTGGATCGGCGGGATCGAGGCCGCCGAGTGCTGCGCCATGACGGGCGGACCCTATCTCGAAAGCCGCTTCTTCGGCGAGGGCATCGGCTTCATCATGCGGCCGGAGGACGAGACCCTGCGCCGGGCCTTCAACTTCGCCCTGCAGCGGCTGTGGGACGACGGCAAATATGCCGAGCTCTACCTGCGCTTCTTCCCCGTGAGCCCGTTCTGAGGGCGCGCCCGCGCATTGACCCGCTTCGGTGCGCTACCTACTGTGCCGGCCTTCCTGAACTCTGTTGACGGCGCCGAGCGCCCCCCTTGAGCCGATGAGCCGTAGCTTTTCCATGGATTCCGCCCTTGCCGAGGTCGCGACGGCCGCGAACGCCTGGCCGTTCGAGGAGGCGCGCAAGCTGGTCGAACGTCTCAAGCGCACCGGCAAGAAAGAGGCGCTGTTCGAGACCGGCTACGGCCCCTCGGGCCTGCCGCATATCGGCACCTTCGGCGAGGTGGCGCGCACGAGCATGGTGCGCCACGCCTTCCGGGTCCTGACGGGAGACGCGATCCCGACCCGACTCGTCGCCTTCTCGGACGATCTCGACGGGTTGCGCAAGGTGCCGGACAACGTCCCCAACCGGGAGATGATGGCGCAGCACCTCGACAAGCCGCTCACCGAGGTGCCGGATCCGTTCGGCACGCATGACAGCTTCGGCGCGCACAACAACGCGCGCCTGCGCGCCTTCCTCGACGCGTTCGGGTTCGATTACGAGTTCCTGTCGTCGACGGAATGCTACCGCTCCGGCCGCTTCGACGCGACGCTCCTGACGGTGCTCGAGCGCTACGATGCCGTCATGGCGATCATGCTGCCCTCGCTGCGCGAGGAGCGGCAGCAGACCTATTCGCCGTTCCTGCCGATCCATCCCCGGACCCGCCACGTCATGCAGGTGCCGATCGAGGAGGTGCGGCGCGACGCCGGCACGCTCGTGTGGCGCGATCCGGGGAGCGGCGAGCGCTTCGAGACGCCGGTCACCGGCGGCGGCGCCAAGCTGCAATGGAAGCCGGATTGGGCCATGCGCTGGGTGGCGCTCGGCGTCGATTACGAGATGGCCGGCAAGGACCTGATCGACTCTGTGAAGCTGTCGGGCGAGATCGCGCGCGCCCTCGGCGGCCAGCCGCCGGAAGGATTCAACTACGAGCTCTTCCTCGACGAGCGCGGCGGCAAGATCTCGAAATCGAAGGGCAACGGCCTCACCATCGACGAGTGGCTCGCCTACGGCACGCCCGAGAGCCTGTCCCTGTTCATGTACAACAAGCCGCGCGAGGCGAAGCGGCTGCATTTCGACGTGATCCCGCGCCAGGTCGACGACTATCTGACCTTCCTTGAAAAATTCCCGGGGCAGGACGGCAAGGCGCAACTCGCCAACCCGGTCTGGCACATCCACGCCGGCGCGCCGCCCGCGCCCGAGCTCGTCGTGTCCGAGGGCGGAGCGCCCGCGGCGACGATCTCCTTCGCGATGCTGCTCAACCTGGTGGCGGTGGCGAATTCCGAGGAGCCGGCCGTGCTGTGGGGCTTCATCCGCCGCTACGCGCCGGACGTCTCGCCGGCGACGCATCCGCGCCTCGACCGGCTGGTCGCCCGCGCGGTGCGCTACTTCCACGATTTCGTGCGCACCGCCAAAGTGTACCGGTTGCCGAGCGAGGCCGAGCGGCGAGCCTTGTCCGATCTGTCCGAGGCGCTGCGGCCGCTCGAGGGCTCGACGGACGCGGAAGCTCTGCAGGCGGTCGTCTACGAGGTCGGCCGCACGCACTTCCCCGACACCTCCGGCAAGTCGAAGAGCCCGGACGGGCGGCCCGGCGTGGCGCAGACCTGGTTTGCGACGCTCTATGGGGTTCTTCTCGGCCAGGAGCGGGGACCGCGCTTCGGCTCCTTCGTGGCGCTTTACGGGGTCGCCGAGACGCGCGTTCTCATCGCCAAGGCCCTCGCCGGCGACCTCCTGCGCGAGCACGAGGGCTTCCTGAAGGCCCGCGGCGCCGCGCGCGAGCTCGAGGCGGTTTAGGACTGGACCCACGCATCGGGGGCACGGCGCGATGCTCAGGATCGGCTCAATCGTCTGGGGCGTTCGCGATGTCCTCCGCGCGGTCGCCTTCTGGTCTGCGGCGCTGAGCTATCGGCCGCTGCGGGAGCCGTCTCCGGATTGGGCGATCCTCGTTCCGGAAGCCGGTCCCGGACCGCAACTGGCGATCACCGTCGTGAGCTCGGAGGCCGACGATCATCAGCGCCACCATTTGGACCTCTACGCGGACGATTCCGTCCTTGAGATCGAACGTCTGCTGCGGCTCGGCGCCCGGCGCGTCGATTGGCGATACCCGCCGGGCGCCGATTATACGGTGCTGGCCGATCCCGACGGCAACACATTCTGCGTGGTCGAGAAACGGCCGACAGGAGCCCCGGCCTCTGCCGACGAGTCCGGCTCCCGCGTGGCGACTATTGCCGGGCCCACATCACCCGCGCGATCCAGGCGACGTCCTTCGTCGGGATGACCCGGTCGGAATGATCGACGTTGAGGGAGCGCAGCTCCAGGCTCTTGGCCGTGCGGCGCTTGAGCTCCTTGGCCGTGACCTCGCCGTCCTTCGTGCGCACCACCACGCGGTCGCCCTTGCGCACGCTCGCCGTCGGCGAGACGATGAGGACGTCGCCGTCGCGGTAGAGCGGCTGCATCGAGTCCCCCTGCACCTCCAAGGCGAACACCTTTTCGCTGGAGAGGTCGGGAAACTCGACCTCCTCCCAACCGGCGCCGCCGGCCGGCATGCCCTCGTCGGTGAAGTAGCGGCCGGCCCCGGCCTGGGTCATGCCGATCAGCGGGACCGTCGTCTTCATGCCGCCGACGCCCGGATCGACGAGGCGCATGAACTCGTCGAGGCTGGCGCCCGTGGCGTTGAGGATCTTGGCGACCGACTCCGTCGACGGCCAGCGGTCGCGCCCGTCCGGGCTGGTCCGTTTCGAGCGGTTGAAGCTGGTCGCGTCGAGGCCGGACTTGCGGGCGAGGCCGGATGCGGACAATCCATAGCGCTCCGCCAGCCGATCGATGGCGGTCCAGATGCGCGCATGAGAGAGCATGGTTTTCATCCGTGACTGAGGCGGGAACGCGCACAGCCCCTCTGGGAACAAGGGCCTAGGGGTAGGAAAAAGGATCGGCCCGGAAAACACAAGGGCTCGCGCGCATTTTGCGGCCGATTCGACCCTGGCTGCGGCCCAACTGACCGAAGGGGCCGACGTTCCTGCGCCATGATTGATCGCCAGGGTGGCGCATGGCCCTGATCTATAAAATCTGTGGAGTTGACCTGTGGCGCGCGGCGGAGCGCGCCGGCACCTTCACGGGCGCGCCCGTCGACCGGGCCGACGGCTTCATCCATTTCTCGACCGCGGCCCAGGTGCGGGAGACGGCCGCCAAGCATTTCCGGGGCCGGCACGACCTCCTCCTCATCGCCGTCGACGCGGACGCGCTGGGAGCGGCCCTGCGCTACGAGCCGTCGCGCGGCGGCGAGCTCTTTCCGCATCTCTACGGGGCGTTGCCGCTCGCGGCGGTGCGCCGGGTCGAGCCGCTTCCTCTCGACGGGGAAGGGCGGCATCTCTTTCCCGAGCTGGAGTGAGCCGGGCGCATGGCGCCGACAAGCGGCGGCACGCTTCGGCGCAGCATCGTGTTCGGATTCAGCGCGACGCGGTCTGGTCGCGGCGATCGTCAAGGACGGGCGGATTTGAAGAGGCGCACGACGATCCAGACCGGCACGACGATCATCGCGCCGTAAAGGATCCAGCGCCCGATATCCCGCACGGCATCGAAGCTGAGCCCGAAGATCGAGCGCAGCATCCGGATCACGCGGTTGACGAGGTCGGCGGGCGTCACGTCGAGGAAGGCGAGCAGCGCCCCGACGAGCAGCGACAGGAAGACGAGCTTCACCAGGATGGAGAGCGGCGAACCGCCGAGGAAGTCCTGCATTGGAAAGCCCGCCCCCACATCGATCCGCGCCCCGGCTGTTCCGATCTCGGCAGCCTACCGCCGCCGGGCGCGAATCGTCGCCGCTTCAATGGCAAGGGATGCCGGCACTGACAAGCCTGCCGGTCGCACCGTCTACTCGACGGCGATCGGCGAGGCTTTCAGGATGCCGCCGATCTTCGAGGCGGCGATCACGGCCTGGGTGCGGCTGTCGACGCCGAGCTTCTGCAGGACGGCGGAGACATGCGCCTTGACGGTCGCCTCCGAGACGCCGAGCTCGTAGGCGATCTGCTTGTTGAGAAGTCCCTCCGAGACCATCATCAGGACGCGGATCTGCTGCGGGGTCAGGGAGCCGAGCCGGCGCACGAGGTCGGCCGGCTCGAGATCCTCGGGCGCGCTGAGATCGATGTCGGGCGGGGTCCACGAGCCGCCGGCCAGGATCGCCGTCAACGCCGCCCCGATCTGGTCCGTGTCGAGGGATTTGGGGACGAAGCCTGAGGCGCCGAACGCCACGGCCCGCCGGATCACGGTCGGATCCTCGTGAGCGGACACCACCGCCACGGGGATGTCGGGAAACTGCGCCCGCAGATAGAGCAGGCCCGAGAAGCCCTGCACCCCCGGCATGGTGAGGTCGAGGAGGACGAGATCGACGTCGCGGTCGCGCTCGAGAACCGCGGTCAGCTCGTCGAGGCCGCCCGCTTCGACGACCTGCGACGACGGCATCAGGGAGGCGATGGCCTGACGCAAGGCGCCGCGGAACAGGGGATGGTCATCGGCGATGACGATCGTCGTTCCAGTCTCCACGCTCCTCCCTCCGGGCCCGTTGAGGACCTCTTGCTCGGCCTTATTGTGCCGCCGAGCGGACGCGGCGGCAAGGCAGGGAGACGGTTAACGGCCCCGTTAACCTCTATTCTCAAACTTTCGTCGCAAGACAAAGGTTTGAGCGACATCGGGCGGGAAATCCAATAAGCCCTGGGAGGCAAGCAAACCCTCTCGCGCCCGCAAGAAGGCGCCAGGGGTCGAAGCCCAAGGAGCGCTTACATGGCAACGTCAGCAACGCTGGCCCGGTCCGACGACCGGGCGCGACCGATGACCCGGCAAGAGAAGAAGGTCATCCTGGCCTCTTCGCTCGGCACCGTCTTCGAGTGGTACGACTTTTATCTCTACGGCTCGCTTGCCGTGATCATCGGCGCGCAGTTCTTCTCGGCCTTCGACGTCACGACGCGCAACGTCTTCGCGCTGCTCGCCTTCGCGGCCGGCTTCTTCGTGCGTCCCTTCGGCGCCCTCTTCTTCGGGCGCATCGGCGACCTCGTCGGCCGCAAATACACCTTCCTGATCACCATCGTGATCATGGGCTCGTCCACCTTCCTGGTCGGCCTCTTGCCCTCCTATGAGCAGATCGGCTGGATCGCTCCCGTCATCCTGATCGCCCTGCGCATGCTGCAGGGCCTCGCCCTCGGCGGCGAATACGGCGGCGCCGCCGTCTACGTGGCCGAGCACGCCCCGGTCGGACGGCGCGGCTTCTACACGAGCTGGATCCAGACGACCGCCACGGTCGGCCTGCTGCTCTCGCTCCTTGTCATCCTGACGCTGCGCCTGTGGATGGGCGAGGCCGGGTTCCAGCGCGGCGAGGGTTATTGGATCGCCGGCTGGCGCATCCCCTTCCTCCTCTCGGTCGTCCTGCTCGCCATCTCGGTCTGGATCCGGCTGCAGATGCAGGAATCGCCGGCTTTCCAGAAGATGAAGGAGGAGGGCACCCGCTCGAAGGCGCCGCTGTCGGAGGCCTTCGGCCAATGGCACAACGCCAAGATCGTCATCTTCGCCCTGCTCGGCCTCGTCGCCGGCCAGGCGGTGGTCTGGTACACGGGCCAGTTCTACGCCCTGTTCTTCCTGCAGAGCATCCTCAAGGTGGACCTGTTCACCGCGAACGTGCTGATCGCCTGGTCGCTGATCCTCGGCACCGGCGGCTTCATCTTCTTCGGATGGCTGTCGGACAAGATCGGCCGCAAGCCGATCATCCTGGGCGGCTGCCTGATCGCGGCGATCACTTACTTCCCGCTGTTCGGGATGCTGACGAAGATCGCCAACCCGCAGCTCGCCCAGGCGCTCGACAATGCCAAGGTCCAGGTCGTCGCCGATCCCGCGTCCTGCGGCTCGGTGTTTGACCCGGTCGGCATCCGCACCTTCACGGCCCCGTGCGACGTGGCCCGGGTCGCCCTGGCCCGCTCCGCCGTCAAATACGAGTTCGCGAGCGCGCCGGCCGGCTCGCCCGCGCGGGTCGTCATGAACGGCAAGGACGTGCCGATCGCGCCGGCTGTGCCGGCCAACATCACGGCCTTCACGGCGGCGGCGGCGGAGGCGGGCTATCCGAAGCCCGGCGACGCCAGCATCGTCAAGCTGAACCCGACCCTCGGCGGGGCCTTCCAGGCTCTCGCGCACCCGCAAGCACTGCCGATCATCGGCATCCTCACCATCCTGGTGCTCTACGTAACGGCGGTCTACGGGCCGATCGCGGCGGCACTGGTCGAGTTCTTCCCGACCCGCATCCGCTACACGGCGATGTCGCTGCCCTACCATATCGGCAACGGCTGGTTCGGCGGCTTCCTGCCGCCTACCGCCTTCGCCATGGTGGCCGCCACCGGCGATATCTACTTCGGCCTGTGGTATCCGATCGTGGTCGCGCTCGGCACCTTCGTGATCGGCCTCCTGTTCGTGCCGGAAACCAAGGACCGCGACATCTACACGATCGAGACCGGGCGTGCCCCGACCCCGACGCCGGTCATGAGGCCGGCCGAGTAAGCACGCGGGATCACAATCCCGGAAGCACTGCAGGCAGGCGGCGCAAGGCGCCGCCTGTTCTTTTTGCAAGAGCGTGTTCCGAAAGCGGCTCGCGATCGGATCGGCCGCCCGAGGCCGCGGGCGTAGCCGTCAGTGAGCTTTCCCCGGCACGCGGACGACGGTCACCGAGCAGGACGCCTCCGCGACGACGTGCGAGGAGATGCTGCCGAGATACCGGCGCACGGTGGAAGAGCCCCTGGCGCCGATGACGATGTGGTCGACATAGTTGCGATTGGCATAGTCGACGAGCGCGGCGGCCGGGTCGACCGCTTCGAGGATGTGGAAGCTGATCCGATCCTCGTCGATGGCGAGAGGGCGTGCCCACGCCTTCAGCTCGACGAGACGCTGAAGGTAAGGATTCGCGCCGCCCGTGTTCTCGGGCCCACCGATGCTGAGCAGCGCGGTCTTGAGAACGTTTACGCAGGTCAGTCGTGCCGCCGGCTGGATCGACAAGATGCGTTGGACAGTCAGCCGCAACGCGTCGGCCAAAGACCCGAACTCGGGCGCGAGATCGACGGCCGCCATGATGATCGGCGCTTGCGCGAGGTGTGCCGAAACCGTCTCGATCGGCAGGCCCGCATCGCCGCCGCGCGTTCGCAACCAGCGCTTTGCGACGGCCGCCAGCCGGTCCTGCCGCTGACGCTCCGCCCGCTCGGTCAGCCTGACCTGCTCGGGGTTTTTCAGATCAAGCGCGAGCTGGGCGCCGGTTTGGTGGCGGCGGCGCGGGTCCACCTCGAGGCAGCGCAAGACAACCTCCTGCAGCCATGGCGGGCAGTCCGGCCGCAGCGCGCGCGGAGGCACGGGGTCGCGATAGAGGCGGGTGCGCATTCCGGCGGTGGTCGTCGGCTCGCCGAAGGGCTGCTCTCCTGTCAGGAAGACGTAGAGCAGCACGCCAAGCGCGAAGAGATCGCTTCGAGGATCGCTGCGGACGCCGTGCACTTGCTCGGGTGCGATATAGGCGGCCGTGCCGACCGGCAGGCGTGTCTCCTCCGCCAGCAGGTCGGGCAGGCGCTCGTGTCGCGACAATCCGAAGTCGATGAGGACCGCCTCGCCGCTGTCCCGCATCATCACGTTGCTCGGCTTCACGTCGAGGTGGATCACATGTTGCCGGTGGATGTCGTGCAGGGCGAAGGCGATCTTCGCGCTGATCGCGGCGACCTCCTCGGGCGGGCGGGGGATGTCGGCGACAAGCGCTTTCAACGATGAGCCCTGAATGCGCTCCATGACGAGGTAGGGATGGTCCGAGAAGGCGGCGGCGATGAAGCGCGGAACGTGCGGCCCGGACAGGCGCGGCAGGATCATCTGCTCCACCTCGAACCCGACGATGGCGCCCGGATCGTCGCCCCAGCCGATGAACGGCATCTTCATGACAAGGGGACAATCGAAGTCGGGGTGCGTCACGCGCCAGAGCGCGGCCATCCCGCCTCCGTGCAGCAGCTCGTGAAGCTCGAAGCCGTCGATGACCGTCCCGGCCCCCAATTGGCGCGATGCCATCGGCCTTATCGCCCCGCGAGGAGGCGCGCGCTCAAGGAGATCGGCAGGCCCGCTTCGCGCACCTTGCGGGCGGCGCCCTCCACATCATAGGGAACGCGGTAATAGGTGAGGTGCGCGTTTCGCGTGTCGAGCAAGGCGTAACAGGCATCGGGATTGCGGTCGCGCGGTTGCCCGACCGCGCCGAGAACCGCGAGCCACCGGCGCTGCGGCAGAAGCGGAATGGCGGCTTCCGGGACGGGCGTGAATGCACCGCACCGTCCGGTGAGCGCCACGTGATAGACCGCCGGAACGTGCAGATGGCCGCAGAAGGTGCAGCGGCAGCGGGTCGCTCCGAAGCTCTTCGCGGCCTCGAATTCATCCGTGACGTAGCCCCAGCGGTCCGGCGCGAACGCGCTGGCATGCACGAACAGACGATCGCCTTCCTCGTGGCTGAGCGGCAGGCCGGCCAGGAACCGCCGCTGTTGCTCGTCGAGTTGCGCGCGGGTCCAGACAATCGCCGCGTGCGCCGTCTCGTTCATGCCGGCGGCCGAGCCCACGGCGGCCTCGTCGTGATTGCCTTTGAGCGCGATGGCGCCCTGCGCAACGAAGTCCTTCACCACATCCGCCACGTATCCTGGATCGGCCCCGTAGCCGACGAGGTCGCCGAGAAAGATGTAGCGGTCCGGCTTCCTGCCGGCCGCATGCGCGAGGCACGCGTCGAGCGCCTCGCGGTTGGCATGGATATCGGTCAGGAGCGCCAGCAGCACGGTTGGAGGATGATGCCCCTCGAAGCGCTTGTCATCTCCGATGTGTCCCTCACGCGCCGACGAGATGCAGGGCGATCTTGCGCCGGTGCGGCACGTCGCGGTGCTCGATCAGGTAGACGCCCTGCCAGGTGCCGAGGGCGAGCCGGCCGCCGACGACCGGGATCGACAAGAAGGCGCCGGTCAGCATGGCGCGGATATGGGCCGGCATGTCGTCGGGTCCTTCCGTGTGGTGGGCGTAACGAGCTGCGCGCGGCGCCAGACGCTCGAGCGCCGTCGTCAGGTCGCGCCGGACGTCCGGGTCGGCGTTCTCCTGGATGATCAGCGAGGCCGAGGTGTGCCGGCAGAACAGGGTCAGGAGGCCGCTGGCGATGCCGCTCGCCGCCGTCCAGCGCGCCACCGGGTCGGTGATGTCCGTAAAGCCCGGGCCGGGCGTCTCGACCGTGACGCGCCCGAGCGTCTGGCGCGTCGCCGCACCGGCCTCCACCGTCTCGATGCGGCCGACGGTTCCTTGCGTCATGAGGCGTTCTCCCGCAGATCACGCTGCGTTTGAGGGTGTGGGTCCATCCTCGGATCAAGTCCGAGGACATGCTGTTCGGCATCATGCTCGGAGCGGATGCAATTCCGTCTCGCCTTTGGCGAGGATCTTTTCCAGGATGTCGATGCGGTCGGCCTCGGCCGGCGGCTTGTCCCAGCGGATGCGGTGGATGCGCGGAAAGCGCATGGCGACGCCGGACTTGTGCCGCGTCGAGCGCTGCAGGCCCTCGAAGGCGACC
>DASQLE010000652.1:0-4614 GCA_035630175.1 Beijerinckiaceae bacterium | reverse complement strand
GTCGCCGGGCGGCGCCGTGCCGCCGGTGCTCGTTCTGCCGTCCCAGATGAACTTCTGCGACCCGGCCGGCACCGATTGGGTGCTGCTGGCGACGACGCTCCCGCTGCTGTCCAGGATGGTGACGCTCGCCTGCGCGGCGCGGGCCGGATTGATCATCCATTCGGCCTTGCCGTCGGCAAGGCGCGATGTCTTGCCGTCCGCCGTGACCTGCATGCCGACAAAGGAAGCGGCAGTCGAGACGGACGATCCGCGCGCGCTCGTGAGCAGCGCGTTGAGGGTGTCGTTCGATTTCAGCTGCTGCTCGACGGACGCGAACTGCACGAGCTGCTGGGTGAATTGATTGGTGTCCATCGGATCGAGCGGGCTCTGGTTCTTGAGCTGCGTCGTCAGGAGCAGAAGGAAGGCGTCGAAGTTCTCCGCGATCATGGCGCGGTCCGTCGCCGATTTGGCGGTGCTCGTTGCCGTGGCCTGGCTGGCCGCCGCGCTCGTGATGGTATCGGCCATGTCGGCTCCCCCGGAATCGGATCAGATGCGGACGTCGACGCCGGCGGCGCCGCGCCACCAGCGTGCCGGCCGTGCTTCGGCGGGAACGGCGTCAGTCTTGTCGCGCGATCCTTCGGGCGTGCGCGACGGCGGCTCGCCGCCGTTCTCGTGCCGGCCCTGGCGGTGGCTCCCGTCGCGCAAGGACAGATCGACGCTGCCGTCGGTCGGCTTCAAGCCGGCCTGCTCGAAGGCGCGCTCGAGGCTGCGGGCGTCGCGCTGCAGAAGCGCCAGCGTTTCGACCCGGTCGACGCTGAGATGTGCTTTGACGCCGCCGTCCTCGTCGATGTCGAGCCGCACCTCGATGCGGCCGAGCTCGGCGGGGTCGAGGCGGATCTCGAAATGATTGACGCCGGCGAGGCTCTTCAGTCCGATCTCGACCGGAACGGCGCCGAGCGGCACCTCAGCGGTGACGCGGATCGGCACCGCGGGGGCGGCCGCCGCCTGAGCGGACGAGGTGCCGGCGGAGGGCGCAGGCGAGGCCTGCGCAGCGGCCGGGGCCGGCTCGAACGCGTTCGCAGCCGGTCCGTCGATCTTGACGGCGGCTTTCGCGGCCGCGCCGCCGTCGCCGCCCGCGGCTCCGGCCTGAGCGCCCTTGCCGGTCTCGGCCGAGATTGCCTCGCCGTCCCGATCGCCGCGCTCGTGCCCGGGCATCGACGGGCCGTGCGCGAAGGTCGGCCTAGCGCCGACCCCTTCGACCGGCGCCGAGCCATCGTGAGCCGCGGCGGCGGCCTCCGAGGCGGCGGGCTCGAACGCAAAGGCGGCAAGCACGGCCGGTGGCGCGAGCGTTGCCCCGGCGGCGCCCTGCTGTGCCGCACCGGCCGCTCCCATCTCTTCGGCGGTGCTGGCGCCGACGGCCCCGCCGTCCGCCGACGCCTCGGCCGACGGCGTCGCCTCGGCGCTCGCGCCGGCCGGCAGAGAAGCGCCGGATTCGCCGGGCGCCGGCCCGCCGGCCTCGCTGACCGGAAGGGGCACGACGGCGGACGTCACCTCGTCGCCGGTCCCGTCGTCGCCGGTAGCGGACTGCGCTTTTCGGCAATCCGGTTGCGGATCGGCATCGCCGTCGGCCTCGTCGGTTGCTCTCGCCGAACCGGGCGCATCGGCGCGCTCCGGAGGCGCGCGGTCGCAGGCCTCCGCACGGGCGCGAGGCGGATCCTCGCGGCGCGGCGGCTCGCCGTCCCGTGCGCGGTCGGCGCCGCGCGGCGGATCCGATCGGCTCGGGGGATCGTCGCGTCGCGGGGCGGGCTCCCGCCCGTCGTCGACGCGGCTGCGCGAGCGGTCGATGGTGCGCGCCCGCTCGGGCGGCTGAGGCGGCAGCCGGAACTCCTGCTCGCCGGCGCGGTTCCCGTCCGCCCGCGCAGATGCCATGCCGTCCCGCGCCGCGACGCGCGCGACCGGGCGATCCGAGGCCGGCTGGACCGGAAGGGAGGCGAAGAGACTTGTCAGGCCGTGCTGCATGGGAACCCGCAACGGGTGAGGACCGGTCGTCCCTCCGCAAGGTGCGGGCCATCCGCAGGCCGGCCGCAAGCGCCTGCCAAGTCAACGCTTTTCCGCCGGCCGCCGGCCCGGCCGCACGCCGCGCCCGGCAAATACGGGCAGCCGTCCCGCATCGCCCGGCAAGACTTGCCGGTTGAAGGTTCGCCGATCCCCCATGCGGGCCGCCCCGGTGGAACCGTCGCGGTTCCTGGTATAGAGGAGGCGCGGGCGCCATATGGTTGCCCATCGGACCCCCGCGTCGGAACCGCCCCATGCCGAACAGCCTCGACCTTCCCCGAGAGCCGTCCGCGACCCGCGTGGTGGTCGCCATGTCCGGCGGCGTCGACTCGTCCGTGGTCGCAGCCCTCCTCAAGCGCGAGGGCTACGACGTCGTCGGCATCACGCTGCAGCTCTACGATCACGGCGCCGCCACCCACCGCAAAGGCGCATGCTGCGCCGGGCAGGACATCCACGACGCGCGCCGGGTCGCCGAGACGATCGGCATCCCGCATTACGTGCTCGATTACGAGAGCCGTTTCCGCGCGGCGGTGATCGACCGCTTCGCCGAGAGCTATCTCGCCGGCGAGACGCCGATCCCGTGCGTCGAATGCAACCGCTCCATCAAGTTCCGCGACCTCCTGGAAACCGCCCGGGAGCTCGGCGCCGACGCGCTGGCGACCGGCCATTACGTGTCGAGCCGCCGCCTGCCGGACGGCCGGCGCGCCTTGTTCCGGGCCGCCGATCCGGATCGCGACCAGAGCTACTTCCTTTACGCGACCACGCCCGAGCAGCTCGCCGCCTTGCGCTTTCCGCTTGGCGAACGCGACAAGGCCGAAACGCGGACGCTGGCGCGCGATCTCGGCCTCACGGTCGCCGACAAAGCGGACAGCCAGGACATCTGCTTCGTGCCGAACGGGCGCTACAGCGAGGTCATCGAGCGTCTGAAGCCGGGCGCCGCGCAGCCGGGCGACGTCGTCCATGTCGACGGGCGGGTGCTCGGCCGTCATCGCGGCATCATCCACTACACCGTCGGTCAGCGGCGCGGGCTCGGCCTGTCGGTCGGCGAGCCGCTTTACGTGGTGCGGCTCGATGCCGAGCGGGCGCGCGTCGTCGTCGGCCCGCGCGAAGCGCTGGCGACCCGCACGATCCGCATCGCCGACGTGAACTGGCTCGGCGACGGACCGCTCGCCGCGTACGACGGGATGGAGGTGGCCGTTCGCGTGCGCTCGACGCGCCAGCCGCGGCCGGCGCTGCTGCGGCCGGCCGACGGCGGCGCCGAGGTCGAGCTGCTCGCCCCGGAGGACGGCGTTTCGCCGGGCCAGGCTTGCGTCATCTACGACGGCGAGGCGCCGCGCGCCCGCGTGCTCGGCGGCGGCACCATCGCGCGCGCCGGCGCGGCGGCCCGGTCCTTGGCTTCGGCCGCCTGAACCCGGCGCGAGGGAACACGCGAATGGAAGGACCGAGCACGGCCCTGATGCGCAAGGCCTATGCGCGCTGGGCGCCGATCTACGACGTCGTCTACGACAAGCTGACGGAGCCGGCGGCGCGCAGCGCCGTCGAGGCGGCCATGGCCTCCGGGCCGCGCATCCTCGAGGCCGGCGTCGGGACAGGCCTGTCGCTCGGCTATTACGGTCCTGGCTTCGAGGTGCACGGGGTTGACCTGTCGGAAGACATGCTGCGGCGGGCGCGCGACAAGGTCTTGCGGCGCGGCCTGTCGCACGTGCGCAGCCTGCAGGTGATGGACGTGTGCCGCCTCGGCTACGCGGACGAGACGTTCGACGCCGTCGCGGCGCAGTTCCTCATCACGCTGGTGCCGAGCCCCGAAGGGGCGCTGACGGAGTTCGCCCGCGTGCTGAAGCCCGGCGGCGAGATCGTGCTGGTCAACCATTTCGGCCAGGCCGACGGGCCCCTGGCGCGGGTCGAGGCGGCCGTCGCGCCGCTGTGCTCGCGCATCGGCTGGAGCTCGGACTTCAAGGTCGCCCGCGTCGAGGCCTGGGCGCGGGCGGCAGGGCTCGCCGAGGTGGTCGAGGTCAAGCCGGTTTTTCCCGGCGGCTTCTTCAAGGTCATGCGCATCCGCAAGGCCGCGGCAGCCAGGCCCGCGGCCCGCGCCGCCGTTTCTTGACACCCTCGCGCCGGCGTCCCTATATCCGGCCCGCCTGCGGACGCCTGCGCCCGCGCGAGGCGGAGTAGCTCAGCTGGTTAGAGCAGAGGAATCATAATCCTTGTGTCGGGGGTTCGAGTCCCTCCTCCGCTACCAAAATCATCAATAGAAACAACTATATGGACGCGAGCAGGCGGCAGTCTGCGACCTCGGGATGCGCCCCGGGTCACATTCGGGGTAACACAGTTCGTTTTTGTGCGTGCGTCCATCATGTGCATACGAAGGCGCGAGGCACCGAAGTACCTCGCGTTCTGCTTGAGTTACCCTTGAGTTAGCGCGGCGCGAGCCTCTTTTTCGGCGGTTGAGCCTTTCGCCCATTCCCAGGGCTGACGTGGCATGTGAGCCTTTGCTAGATGCGGGAACGTCTTGGGCTCACGAACGGCGGCACGAAGCTTCTCACGCGCGATTTGGGGCTCGATTTTCAGGTCTGCACACAG
>DASQLE010000651.1:0-4755 GCA_035630175.1 Beijerinckiaceae bacterium | reverse complement strand
CCGCCCCAGGCGGAGCGGCCGATGCGGCCGACCCGGATGCCCCGGGTCGAAGACCTGCCGGTGCCGGCGCAGAATCAGCTGCGCGCCACGCGCGGCGAAGCCGATGCGGCTGGCCATCATGATCAAAGGCGGATGTCACTGTTGCAGCGCATCGCCACCGTCGGGCTCGGCCGCAAGGATGGGCCTGGCGGCCCGCCGGCGCCGACCGAGCGGCCATCAGCCCCGTCCGGCCGCCCGGCCGGCGAGGGGCCGCCGCAACGCCCGACCGTTTCGCCCGCGCACGCCGAATACAGCAAGCGCGCGGCGCCGCAGGGCTACCGCCCGGCCCAGGGCGGGCTCGACCCGCATGGCCGCGCCCCGGCGCCGCCGAAGGGGCTGGACGACGAACAACTTGAAATCCCAGCTTTCCTGCGCCGCCTAACCAACTGATTGCGGCTGCCCGGTGGCACCCGCGTGGCCCTGGACGGGCCCGCGGGTAAGGGAATTTTAACGTTTGTTTACAATCAGTTAAGAGGTAAACGGGTTTGTAACAGAGCGTAAGAAAGCGTGATTTGCGTCCTCATCTGCCCAGGGTATGGTAACCACACGTCAAAAGAAGGGCAGGTGCTTCGCAGCGCAAATGCCCTAGGGGCTCAAACAGCGGACAAGTCTACGCGGCAGCCGACGAAAGTCCTGCAAGAAAAGGCGTGTCCGAGGTCGCACAATGAAGCAACAACGACAGACAACCCTTCGCACGCCGGTCGTTCTTTCGGGGGCAGGTGTTCATTCGGGGGCTGACGTCAAGATCGTCCTTCATCCGGCCGAAGCCGATCACGGCATCGTTTTTCTTCGCACCGGCCTCGCTAACGGCCGCGACCGTCTGATCGACGCTCGCCACCTCGCCGTCACCGCGACCGAGCTCTGCACGGTGGTCGGCGAGGCCGAAAGCGGCGCCGTCGCCACGATCGAGCACCTGATGTCGGCCTTCTACGGGCTCGGCGTCGACAACGCCCTCGTCGAGATCGACGGGCCGGAAGTGCCGATCCTCGACGGCAGCGCGGCACCCTTCGTCGAGGCCATCGACCGGGCGGGAATCGTCTCAGTCAATGCGCAGCGGCGCTACCTCAAGATCCTCAAGACCGTCCGGGTCGCCTGCGGCAAGGCCTTCGCCGAGCTGCGGCCCAACGAGCGCGGTTTCCGGGTGGACGTCGAGATCGATTTCCCCAACCCCGTGATCGGGCGCCAGCGCCGCATCTTCGACCTGTCCGGCCCGTCCTATCGCAGCGAGCTCTCCCGGGCCCGCACGTTCGGGTTCATGCGCGACGTGGAGCGGCTGTGGAAGGCCGGCTTCGCCCTCGGCGCCTCCCTGGAGAACACCGTCGCCATCGGCGAGGACGCCGTCATCAATCCAGAAGGCCTGCGCTATTCCGACGAGTTCGTCCGGCACAAGATCCTCGATGCGGTGGGCGATCTGGCCCTCGCCGGCCTGCCGCTCCTCGGCTCGTACAAGTCCTATTGCGGCGGCCACCGCCTCAACCTCGGCGTCCTCGAGGCCCTGTTCGCGAGCCGCTCCAATTACGCCATCGTCCAGGGCACCAGGCGGCGCGAGACCGGCTATGCCGAGATCGGCAACGGCATCGCGGTTCCGGCCTACGCGCCCGACACCCATTGAATTCGGCGGTCCGGACCGGACGCCACGAAAGCGCCACCTTCGGGCGTCGTAGCTGCCGTCTAGGCCCGCGTTGCGGGTGGCGGACGGGCCCCGTCTAGGATAAAGAGCCCGCAAAACGGGCCGCGATGGAGCGGCCGTCTGGGGCAAAGGACCGACAAGCATGTTGACCGACCACGCGCGGACGAATCTCGGCTGTTGCCGCGATCCGATTTTGAATGCGCAAGTCGGAAGGATCCGACTTGCGAGCGCGACAGTTCCGGTGCGCACGGTCGCGCTGCTGGCCGGCGCCCTCTTGCTCGGCGGATGCGATACGCTGTCGTCGCTCAACCCGTTCGACAAGACCGAGCGCTACAAGATGGAGATCGTTCCGGAGGTGCCCGCCGGGCAGCTCTACGACGAGGGTCTCGGTCGCATGAAGAAGAGCGACCACGAGGGCGCCGCCAAGAAGTTCGGCGAGCTCGAGAAGCAGTATCCGTATTCGGATTGGTCGCGCAAAGCCCTGCTCATGACCGCCTATGCCCATTTCGAGGGCCAGAACTACGAGGACGCCATCAACGCCTCGAAGCGCTATCTGCAGCTGCACCCGGCCTCCACGGACGCGCCGTACGCGCAGTACATCATGGCGATGTCGAACTACAACCAGATCCCCGACGTGACGCGCGACCAGGAGCGCGCCCTGAAGGCGCTGCTGGCCTTGCAGGAGCTCGTCGACCGGTATCCCAAATCCGAATACGTCTCCGACGCCCGCAAAAAGATCCACGTCGCCAAGGATCAGCTCGCCGGCAAGGAGATGGAGGTCGGCCGCTTCTATCTGCAGAAGCGCAACTACACCGCCGCCATCAACCGTTTCCGCGACGTCGTCGCCAAGTTCCAGACGACCCGGCACGTGGAAGAAGCGCTCATGCGCCTGACCGAAGCCTACATGGCCCTCGGCATCACGGGCGAGGCGCAAACCGCCGCCGCGGTCCTCGGCCACAACTTTCCGGACAGCACCTGGTATCGAGACGCCCACGTCCTCTTGAAGTCGGGAGGGCTTGAGCCGCGTGAGGATGCAGGGTCCTGGATCAGCCGCAGCTTCCGCGGCCTCACGCGGACGGTCGGCATCAACCGCTGAGCTTTCCCACCGGATGCTGGTCCAGCTTGCGATCCGCAACATCGTCCTGATCGACCGGCTGGAGCTAAACTTCACCGACGGCCTCAGCGTCCTGACCGGCGAGACCGGGGCCGGCAAGTCCATCCTCCTCGACGCCTTCGCGCTGGCCCTCGGCGGCCGCGGCGACGGCGGCCTCGTCCGCCACGACGAGAGGGAGGGGCAGGTCGCGGCAAGCTTCGACACGCCCCTCGACCATCCGGCGCGTGCCATCGCCGCCGCCGCCGCCATCGACACCGAGGGCGATCTCATCCTGCGCCGGCTGCAATTCGCGGACGGCCGCACGCGGGCTTTCGTCAACGACCAGCCGGTCAGCGTGCAGGTGTTGAAATCGATCGGCGCGGCGCTTGTGGAAATCCACGGCCAGCACGACGACCGCGCCCTGGTCGAGCCGGTCACCCACCGCGCCATCCTCGACGCCTTCGGCGGGCTCGCGGCCGGGGCGCGCGCCGTCGCGGCGGCGGCGGGGCGCGTGCGCGAGACGCGCGCGGCGCTCGCCGAGCAGCGCGCCCGCGTCGACCGGGCGCGCAAGGAGGCGGACTTCCTCCGTCATGCGGTCGAAGAGCTGACGATGCTCAAGCCCGAGGCCGGCGAGGAGGCGGCGCTCGCCGAGCGCCGCCTCGTCATGATGCAGTCCGAGAAGGTCGCCCAGGACCTGCAGGACGCCTTCGACGCGATCGCCGGACACGGATCGCCGGTGCCGGCGCTGTCGGCGGCGGTGCGCAAGCTCGAGCGGCGCGCCGCGCAGGCGCCCGCGCTCGTCGACGCGCCCGTCAAGGCGCTCGACGCCTCGCTCGACGCCATCGACGCGGCGCGCACGGCCCTCGAGGAAGCGCTGCGCGCGACCGAGTTCGACCCGCGCGAGCTCGAGGACACCGAGGAGCGGCTGTTCGCCCTGCGCGCCGCCTCGCGCAAGTTCTCCGTGCCGGCCGACGACCTCGCCGCCCTGCGCGAGCGTTACGCGGCCGACGTCGCGGCGATCGACGCCGGCGAGGCGCAGCTCGCCGGGCTCGAGGGGGCTCTCGCCGAGGCCGACGCCGCCTACGTCAAGGCGGCGCGGAGCCTGTCGAAGGGCCGCAAGAAAGCCGCCGCGGCGCTCGATGCGGCGGTGATGGCGGAGCTGCCGCCGCTCAAGCTCGAGCGGGCGCGTTTCCTCACCGAGATCGCCGTCGACGAGAATAGCCGCGACCCGGCCGGCTTCGACCGGGTCGAGTTCTGGGCGCAGACCAATCCGGGCACCAAGCCGGGCCCGCTGATGCGCGTCGCCTCGGGCGGCGAGCTGTCGCGTTTCATGCTCGCCCTGAAGGTCGTGCTCGCCGACAAGGGCTCGGCGCCGACGCTGGTCTTCGACGAGATCGACACCGGCGTCGGCGGCGCCGTCGCCGACGCCATCGGCCAGCGCCTGGCGCGCCTCGCCGAGCGGGTCCAGGTGATGGCCGTCACGCACGCGCCGCAGGTCGCCGCGCGCGCCGCGAGCCACTTCCTCATCTCCAAGGAGGCGATCGGCAAGGCCGACCGCGTCGCGACCCGCGTCGCTCCGCTCGCCGCCAAGCCGCGCCGCGAGGAGATCGCCCGCATGCTGGCCGGCGCCACCATCACCGAGGAAGCGCGCGCCGCGGCGGCGCGGCTGCTCGAGGCCGCGGTGCGCTGATCGCTTCCGCCTCGGGCGCAGCTCGAAGGCTGAGCGACCATGATGAAATGCACTCGGCGCGGGCAGGCCGGAATGGGCCGGAAGCTGCCGTCCACCTCCAATCGCTAAGGCGCGAAAGGACACGATGAGGCGGACATTGGCGGGACGGTCGCCAACGATGCGTCCCCCAGCGAGAGCCGCCGTTGCGCAAGCTTGGCCCACGGCATAACAATACTCGCGCCGAACAACGATTTCGGCTCAGGTCCGGACTGCTGGGGACCTTTCGGGACGACGGTTCAGACTGGGAGGAGACATCGATGACCC
>DASQLE010000650.1:0-4668 GCA_035630175.1 Beijerinckiaceae bacterium | reverse complement strand
GTGAAGCGCGCTCCGGCCACGAAGGCGCGGTCCGTGAGGTGGCGCTCGAAGATGCCGAGGACGTGCTCGCTCTGGCGCTGCGCGGCCGCGAGAGCGGCATGGTCGCGCTGCCCTTCCGGCGTGCGGACATAGCCGAAGAAGAGCGGCCGCATCGCCGCCCATAGGGTCGTCTGCTGCCAATCCATCCAGCGGTCCGCCTCGGCCCGCTCCTTCAGGTCGGCGGGGTAGAGCGAGCCGTGCCCGTGCTTGGCGGCGAGATAGCGGACGATGACGTTCGATTCCCACAGGATGAAGCCGTCGTCGTCGATGGTCGGCACCACCTTGTTGGGGTTCATGGCGAGATATTCGGGCGTGAAGCCAAAGGCGCCGGCCATGTCGATGCGCTGGTAAGCGAGCCCCAGCTCATCGCAGCACCAGACCACCTTCTGCAGGTTGCTCGAGTTCACCCGCCCCCAAACCGTCAGCATGATTTCCTCACCGTTTCGGGCACGACGCGTCGACGACGCTCTTCAGCGCGGCAGCCTTCTCGACGCCCCGGCACGCTTCGATCAGTCGGCCGCTGCCGGCCGTGCCGATCACCGGCTCGCACAGGTCGCGCACCTTGCGGTCGAGCTCCTCGTCGCTCAACGGCCGCTCGAGGCTGCCGATGGCGTGCTCGACGAACAGGCGATGGCTGCGCCCGTCCGTGGTGGTCAAGGTGATGTCGACCTGGTCCTCGTGGATTTTGGGACTGGCCTCGGCCCGCACCTTGCCGCGCAGGTTGACGATCTCCGGATCGGTGACGACCTCGTCCGAATATTCGTGCTCGCCGCAACGGCCGTGCACGATGGCGGCGGCGCAGGAATGATAGACCGAGAACTTGCCTTCCAACCCGGTGCGCGGCTCGGTCTTGCCGGTCAGCTCGAGAACGAGCGGATGCACCGTCAGGGCGATGGACGCGACATCCGCGGCCTTCAACCCGTGCGAGTTGCGCAGCTGGATGCAGCCGTCGATGGCCGGATGGATGACGATGCCGCACGCGAACGGCTTGTAGGTGTTGAGCGAGATCTCCCAGGTCTCGCCGAGCTTTTCCGTGATCTCGTTCGGATCGAACTTGGTCGACAGCACATGCGCAAAGCCGCGCGGCGCCTCGATGCCGCGCTCGGAGCTGGTGAAGTTCTGCTGCGCGAGATGGGCGGCGAGAAGACCGTTCTGCGCGGCGCGGCCGGGATGGAACGGCTTGCACATGGTGCCGAACATCTCGCGCAGGCCCGACGATTGCGTCGCCGCGATGCCGAGCGCCCACGTGGTTTGCCGGCGGTCGAGCCCGAGCACCTTCGCGGCCGCGGCCGCCGCGCCGAAGACGCCGGCTGTGCCGGTGATGTGCCAGCCGACATCATAATGGTTCGGATAGACGGCGTTGCCGATGCGGCACTCGACCTCGACGCCGAGGATGAATGCATGCAGGAAATCGCGCCCGCTCATGGCGCGCGTCTCGGAGAGCGGCAGCAGCGCCGAGGCGATCGGCCCGGCCGGATGGATGATCGTCTTCAGATGCGTGTCGTCGAAGTCGAAGACGTGCGAGGAGATGCCGTTGACGAGGGCGGCGTGCAGGAGGTCGAGCCGGTCGCCGCGGCCGAGCACCGTCGCCTGACCGGGGCCGGCGAACGGCCGGATCGCCGCGAGCGTGCGGTCGAGCGTCGGGTGGATGGAGCCGCCGACGGCGCAGCCCGTCCAGTTCAGGAACGAGCGCACCGCCTCCGCATAGACGGGAGCGCCGACATCCCCCGGGGCGGAGCGGACCACGAAATCGGCGAGGACCTCCGTGACCTTCGATCGGTCGATGGTGGCGGCATCCATGTCTTTCCTCCCGAAACGCGTGGGAGGGCTCATGCGGCGGGGCGGCAGCGTTGTCAACGCGCTCGCCGCCGGGGCTTTTAACGACGACAAGAGCCGCTCGGGCACAGGCGATTGACAAGCCGGGGAGGACCCTTGAACAAGAGCGCCAAAGCAATTGTCCAGGGAGGACATCGATGCCGAACAAGCCACTCGCCGCCCGTGCCGGCCTCGTCCTTGCCGGCCTCGTGCTGGCCGGCGCCTTCGCCAACGGGGCCTTGGCCGAGCCCGCCGCCTATCCGCACAAGGTCGTGACCCTTGTCACCCATTCCAGCCCGGGCGGCGGCAGCGACGTCTTCCTGCGCGAGATGTCCAGGCATCTCGGCAAATACATCAACGCCACCTTCGTGGTCGAGAACGTGCAGGGCGGCAGCGGCGCGCGCGCCATGGCGCGCCTCGCGGCGGCGAAGCCGGACGGCAGCGTCTTCTACGCGACGACGCCGACCTACATCTACACCTCGCTCCTCAGCAAGCCGGCCAACACCTATCGCGACCTCGAGCCGCTGGTGAACGTCTTCACGGATGCCGAGGTCGTCTACACGCGCGTCGACGGGCCGTTCCAATCGTTGAAGGACGTCATCGCCCACGCCAAGGACAAGCGCGGACGGTGGGGCGTCGCCAATCCGGCTTCGCTCGAGCGCATGGCGGCGGAGCGGCTGAAGCAGGCGAGCGGCGTCAGCGCGGCGGTCGTCTCGCACGAGGGCGGCGGCGACATGATGATCAACGTGCTCAACGGCACCCTCGATATCGGCATCGGCGAGGTGCAGGAGATCCGGTCTCAGCTCGAGGGCAAGAAGGTCCGCATCCTGGCGACCTTCAACGCCGAGCGCCTGCCCGACTTCCCGGACGTGCCGACGGTCAAGGAATCGGGCTTCGACGTCGTGCTCAAGAAGTTCCGCGGCCTCGCCGGCGCCAAGGGCGTGCCGGCCGAGATCGTCGCCGCCTGGGAGAAGGCGGTGCCGCAGCTCCTCAACGACCCGGAATACAAGAAGGTCTACGGCGCCGAGAGCCTGGTTCCGGATTTCGTTCCCCACGCCGCCTACGCGAAGTTCATCAACGACTTCGCCGAGACCTCTGAGACCTTCCTGAAGGAGACGGGTGCGGCGAAGTGAGGCCGGACGATGAGGTGAAGGCCGTCTCCACCTCCGCTCCGGAGCGATGATGAACAAGGACGTCGTCGGCGGCCTGATCCTGCTTTGCTTGGCGGGCGCCTATTATTGGGCGACGCGGCAGATCGCCGACAGCAGCCTGTCCGACGAGGTGGGCGCGCAGGGCTTGCCGACGATCCTCGGCTTCCTGCTGGCGGGATTGGCCGTCCTGATCATGGCGCGGGGCGCGCTGGCCCGCCCAAGACCGGTCGCCGTGGCGGCCGACCCGGAGGATGCGGATGCGCCACCCCGGCGGGCGCTGGGCCTTCTCGCCATCGCCGCCGGTTACGTCGTCCTGGCGCCGCTGGTCGGCTACGCCGTCGCTCTCGCCTTGCTGATCGCGTCGGTGGCCGCCTACGAGGGCATGACGCTGTCCTGGCGCTTGGCCGCGGTCGCGACCGGAGGCGCCGTCGTATTCTGGCTCCTCTTCGTTCAGCTCCTCGGGGTGGAGCAGCCGCAGAGCTGGCTCTTCTAAACATGGACGATCTCGCCAGAGCCCTGACCCTGCTCGTGACCACGCCCGTGGTGCCGGCCGCCTTGGCCGGACTCGTGTGGGGCATGGTCGGCGGCGCCATCCCCGGAATCTCTTCGTCCATCGCCATGGCGCTGATCCTGCCGCTCACCTTCACCATGGACCCGGTGTCGGCGGTCGTCATCCTGGCGACGACCTATATCGGCTCGGAATACGGCGCTTCCATCCCGGCGATTCTGATCCGCACGCCGGGCAGCGGCTCGGCCGCGGCCACGGTCATCGACGGCTACGAGATGAAGCGGCAAGGGCGCGCCGGCGAGGCGCTCGGCATCTCGCTGTGGTCCGGCGTCGTCGGCAGCCTGTTCGGCCTCGCCATGCTGATCCTGATGACGGAGCCGTTGTCGCGCCTGGCTCTCCTGTTCAGGCCGACCTCCTATTGCGCCTTGGGCGTGCTCGGCCTCAGCATCATCGCCTCCTTGTCCGACCGCTCGCTGCTGAAGGGCTTGGCCGCCGCCGCTGTCGGCATGATGGTGGCGACGGTCGGCACCGACCCGATCTCCGGCGTCAGCCGCTTTACCTTCGGGCTGCCGGAGCTCCTTGCCGGAATCAAGCCGATCCTCGTCATCGTAGGCCTGTTCGCGGTCAGCGAGCTTCTGCGCCAATCGGGAATGCCGGATCTGGGATCGGCGGCGGGTGCCCCGGTGCGCGTGCGCCTGCCGAATTTCCTCACCATGCGCAAGATCGGCAAGGCGCAGGCGATCGGCTGCGTCACCGGGACCGTCGAGGGGCTCATGCCGGGCGGCGGCGGCTCCATCGCAGCGTTCTTCTCCTATAACGAGGCGAAGCGCTGGTCGCGTTACCGGGAGGAGTTCGGCAGGGGCTCCGTCGAGGGGATCGCCGCGCCCGAGACCGCCAACAACACGGTGGCCAGCACCGCCCTCATCCCGCTCCTCTCGTTCGGCATCCCGGGCTCCAACTCGGCGGCGGTTCTCCTTGGCGGCCTCCTCATCCACGGCCTCCTGCCGGGCCCGCGCCTGTTCGAGCAGAACGGCGATGTCATCCTTGGGCTCTATGTAGGCTCCCTGGTCGCCACGCTCGCCCAGATCGCCATCGGCATCGTCATCCTGCCGCTGTGCATGTGGCTCGTGAACCGCCCGCGGCCGTATCTGGCCG
>DASQLE010000649.1:0-3914 GCA_035630175.1 Beijerinckiaceae bacterium | reverse complement strand
GGCCGTACGACGGAACAGGCGGTTGCGATCAAGGGGGCCATCGCGGTCGCCTATAAGGAGTTCACCCGGGAGGACCTGCAGACGCTCGCCGATCTGCATGCCGTGAGCAGCCTGTCCCTGTCGCCGCGGACGCCCGGCCCTGACTGGATCGGGGTGCCGCTCTATGACGCCCATGGCGAGGTCGGCGCCTATCTCGCTTGGAAGCCCGACCGCCCCGGCGATGTGATGCGCCGACGCCTCGTGCCGCTGACGGTCTTCGGAACGGCTTTGGCAGTGATCCTCATCACGTTCCTCGTGCTCTACATCCGCTGGATCGCCCGCAGCCTCGCCGCCAGCGAACAGACGACCCAGAACCTGCTCGGGCGCGACCCTTTGTCCGGACTGCCGAACCGTCTCCTGTTTGCGGAGCGTCTCGACGAGGAGCTGAACCGGCTCTCGCGCACCGATACCGGGCTTGCGGTCCTGTTTCTCGATCTCGACCGCTTCAAGGACGTCAACGACACCTTCGGCCACCAGGCCGGCGACCGGCTCCTCAAGCTGGCGGCGCAGCGCCTGGAGAACCTGCTCCGCGAAAGCGACACGCTGGCGCGGTTCGGCGGCGACGAATTCGCCGTCATCCAGACCGGGCTGCGCAACTCGGAAGCGGCCGAGCTCCTGGCGCGGCGCATTCTCGACAGCGTGACGCGGCCGTTCGATATCGGCGAGGCGCCGGTCACGGTGGGCGTCTCCATCGGCGTCGCCCTCGCGCCGGAGCACGGGCGCGACCGCGAGACCCTCATGCGGCTCGCCGACACCGCCCTCTACGAAGCGAAAAGCGAGGGGCGCAACCGCTACCGGGTCTTCCAGCGGCAGATGGACGAGACCATCCGCATGCGCAAGACGGTCGAGGACGATCTGCGCCAGGCCATCGCCAACGACGAGCTCCTCCTGCATTACCAGCCGGTTGTCTCGGCCGACGGCGAGTCGATCGTCGCCCTCGAGGCGCTCGTGCGCTGGCCGCATCCGAAGCAGGGCATGATCCCGCCGACGAGCTTCATCGCCATGGCGGAGGAACGGGGCCTGATCATTCCGCTCGGCGAGTGGGTGCTCCGCCGCGCCTGCCAGGACGGCAAGCGCTGGCCGCATCTGCGCATGGCGGTCAACGTCTCGGCCATCCAGTTCCGCCACCGCAGCTTCGTGCCGAGCGTGATGCGGGCGCTGGCGGAAACCGGCTTCGAGGCGTCGAATCTCGAGCTCGAGCTGACCGAAGGCGTCATCGTCGAGGATGCCGACGCAGCCGAGGCGGCCATGATGGAGCTGCGCGCCCTCGGCGTGCATCTCGCCCTCGACGATTTCGGCACCGGTTATTCGAGCCTGATCTACCTGCGCCGTTTCGCCTTCGACAAGATCAAGATCGACCGCTCCTTCTTGGAGAGCATGGAGGCGACCGGCGAATCGGCGATCCTCGTGCATTCCATCGTGCATCTCGGGCGGGCGCTCGGCCTGACGGTCACGGCCGAAGGCGTCGAGACGGCGGAGCAGCACCGCTTCCTGCAGGCGCTCGGCTGCCACCAGTTGCAGGGCTACCTGTTCTCCAAGCCCGTGCCCGCCGAGGAGATCGACCGCCTGATCGCCGCCGAGCGGGCCAGAGGCCGCCAGGCGCCGGCGGCGTAGCCGTCCAATCTTTCTAAAGCAGGGTGTCGAGCCCGGCGACGATCGCGTAGACGAAGCCGAAGCTCAAGGTGAGGCCGAGCGCGCCGATGGCGAAGCCGGCGATGACCACGATCCCGTCGCGCTCGACGAGCCCCAGGCCGACGATGCATACGGCGATGCCGAGCGGGATCTGCCCGATCACGGGCGCGGCGAACAGAAGACCGATGGCGAGGGCGAGCAGCAGGAAGCCGATCAGCCGCATCACCGGCATCGTGTCGAGCCCGCTCAGGCGCGGGCGCGACCAGCGTTCGAGCCGGCGCAGCACCGGCACCGCCCGATCGACGGCGCGGCTGAAGTCGTGGCGCGGAATGCTGCGCACGAGGAGCGAGTGCGGCAGCCACGGCGTCGGCCATCCGGCGGCGATCTGCGCGGCGACGAGGGCGAGCAGAAGGCCGCAGACCAGCGGAATCGGCGGCGGCATCGGCAGGCAATTGGGGAGACCGAGCAGCACCACGAGCAAGGCGAAAGCCCGCCCGCGGAGGACCGTGACAATGTCGGCGACCGTCAGCCGCTCACTGGCATGAGCGGCAAGCGAGACGAGAACCTCGGAGGTGCGAGCTTTGGAGTACAAATCAAGATGCTGTCGGACGATGGGGGCGCACCTCTAGCCCAGACGCCCGGTAAGGCCAAGCCCGCTCCGTCGCCGTGACGCCGCAGGCCGGGCAAATCGACGGCGCGAGGCGCAAGCCGCGGCCGCAGCACGCGTCAGTGCAGCGTCAGGACACCGTCCACCGCCTGGAACTCGGCCGGCCTGATCAGGCGTGAATGCGCCACCGTCACGGAGTGCAGCGGCCCTTCAAGCTCACGGGCCCAAAAGTCCAGGAACTTGTGCAGCACCGGAAACTTCGGCGCCAGATCGTATTCCTGCCAGACGAATGTCTGCAGCAGCTTCGGGTGGTCCGGCAGCCGGTAAAGGATCGTCGCCGTCGTCAGCCCGTAACCCTCGAGCTGACGGATGAACGCCTGAGAGACCATGAGACCTCCTTCCTCGAAGCGAAGGTCCCGGAAGGGCCGGGCCCTTACACCCGAACAATGCTGGCATCAGCACGTTCCATGCTCAAGCTGCTATGCTGAATTTTTCGTTAAGTGCCAAATGCTTGGCAGCATGAACTAGCGAGTGCTGCCACCTGCCGATTGGTGCAGCAACATGCCTGTTGCGTCGGCAATGCTGCATGTCTTGCGAAGCGCCGACCTCGACGGCGGCCCGTTATTGCGCAGCAAAGTCTCCTGAGCGCCGGTCGGGCGCATGTGACATTTGCGCCGCTTCGCCGCGCATTCGACAGCTCAGATCAAATGACTTGGCTGAGCAGCGATCGCCGGCGCAGCGGAAACTCGTGGTCGCAGGGTTTGCGTCACCGCGTCGATGCGGCGCGTGCCTCGTCCAACGCTTCCGGCGTGTCGACGTCGAGGAAGGCGGCGTCATCCGACACCGCCACTTCGACGACGCCCTCACCATGCGCGCCAAGGAGCCCGCGGGCACCGACGTCGCCCGTCACGGCCTGCAATTCGGGGAAGAATACGCGCGAGAACAGCACCGGATTGCCGCGATGGCCGTCGCGCACGGGCACGACCGCAAGCGCCCCCTCCGCCGGCGCGAAGGCCGCGATCAGATCGTCGATCAGAGCGGCGGTGACGCGCGGCATGTCGCCGAGGAGAACCACGGCGCCGTCGACGTCGCCCGGCAACGCGGCGAGACCCGCCTTCAGGGAGGTCGACAGCCCCTCCGCGTAAGAAGGGTTGTGCACGCGCACTACATCGAGCCCGGCGAGCGCCGCGGCGACGCGCTCGGGCTCATGGCCCGTCACGGCGATCACGGGCCGCGCCCGCGAAAGCAGCGCTGCTTCGACCGCATGGCGCACCAGCGGCTTTCCGCCGAGCTCCGCCGACAGCTTGTTCGGACCGCCCATGCGCGTGCCGCGCCCGGCCGCGAGGACCAGGGCGGCGACCTTGGGATGCCGGGGCACCGGCTCGGCGCGCGGCTGCGGACGGGTGACGATCTCCATGAGGAGCCCGCCGACGCCGAGCCCTGCGATGTCGCGGCGCGTTACCGGCACGCCGGCGAGGAGGCGCTGCAGCACCCAGTCAAAGCCGTTCTCCTTCGGACTGCGCGCGCAGCCGGGCGCGCCGATGATCGGCTTGCCGTCGAGGGTGCCGATGAGCAGCAGGTTGCCCGGATCGACCGGCATGCCGAAATGCTCGATGCGGCCGCCCGCCGCCTCGAT
>DASQLE010000648.1:0-4339 GCA_035630175.1 Beijerinckiaceae bacterium | reverse complement strand
AACGGCGTCGCCCGCATGGTCGGCTCCGGCGCCGGCGACAGCCGTTCCAACGCGGAAGAGCCCGTCGATGAGACGGTGGAGGCGACGGAAAGCACGACGCTTCTCGTCTTCCGCGGCGGCAGCGAAAGCCACAAGGCGGTGCCCCTGTCGCTGGTCACGAGGCTCGAGGAGATCGACGCGTCGAAGATCGAGTGGGTGGGCGGGCGCCCGCTCATCCAGTATCGCGGCCATCTCATGCCTCTCGTCACGGCCGATCCCGGCATCACCATCAAGCGGGAGGGAACGCAGGCGCTGGTCGTGTTCTCGGACGGGGACCGGTCCATGGGGCTCGTCGTCGACGAGATCGTGGACATCGTCGACGACACCCTCAACATCGAGCTCGTCGACAACCGCTCCGACCTCGTCGGATCGGCAGTGATCCGCGGCCGCGCCACCGAGGTCGTCAATGTCGGCCACTACCTGCCGCTCGCCTACGACGATTGGGGGCGCGGGGGCGCGGCGAAGGCCGGGCACGCCACGCGCACCGTCCTCCTGGTCGACGACTCGGCCTTCTTCCGCGAGATGCTGACCCCGGTCCTGAAAGCCGCCGGCTACAAGATGATCTCCGCGGCGAGCGCCGAGCAGGCCCTCGAGGTCCTCGGCGCGGGCCAGCGCGTCGACGTTCTCATCACCGACGTGGAGATGCCCGGCCGCAATGGGTTCAACCTCGTCGAAGCCGTGCGCGGGCACGGCGGCTTTGCGGACCTGCCCGTCATCGCCTTGTCGTCGGGGGTCAGCCCGGAGGCGATCGACCAGGCGCGCAAGCTTCGCATCTCCGAATTCGTCGCCAAGTTCGATCGCAGCGGCCTCGTCTCCGCCCTCGCCGAGACGCAGCCGCTCCTGGGAGAGGCCGCATGATCGCCGCCAACAGCAACAGTGCCGCCAAGACCGACTCCAAGAGTCTCGGCGACACCATCGAATACGTCACCGTCATGGTCGGCGACCAGATGTTCGGCCTGCCCATTGACCGCGTCCACGACGTGTTCATCGCCAGCGCGCTGACGGACGTGCCGTTGTCGCCGCGCGAGATCGTCGGGCTCCTCAACCTGCGCGGACGCGTCGTCACGGCGATGTGCCTGCGCCGGCGGCTCGGGCTCGCCGACGGCCAAAGCGACGGCCGCAACATGGCGGTCGGCCTCGAGCACAAGGGCGAGTCTTACGGACTGCTCGTCGACGAGGTCGGCGAGGTGATGAAGCTCAGCGCCGACACGCACGAGGCGAATCCGGTGCACATGGATCCGCGCTGGGTGAAGCTGTCGCATGGGGTGCATCGGCTCGACGAGAAGCTCCTCATCATTCTCGACGTGGATGCGGTTCTTGCGCTCGAAGCCCAATCCCAGGCGGCCTGACGGCGCCGGGAGGAGATCAATTATGAAATCGTGCCTGATCGTCGACGACTCCGCCGTGATCCGCAAGGTCGCGCGCCGCATCCTGGAGGGCCTCTCGTTCCGCATCGGCGAGGCCGAGGACGGCGAGAAGGCGCTCGCCGCCTGCAAGAACGAGATGCCGGACGCCATCCTGCTCGACTGGAACATGCCGGTCATGGACGGATACGAGTTCCTGAAGCAGCTCCGCGTGCTGCCGGGCGGACGCCAGCCCAAGGTGGTTTTCTGCACCACCGAGAACGACATCGCCCACATCGCCCGCGCCATGCATGCCGGCGCCGACGAATATATCATGAAGCCCTTCGACAAGGACATCATGACGGCCAAGTTCCAGGAAGTCGGGCTCGTCTGACGGCGAGGCTTTTCTCCTCCGATCCTTTCTCGCTCCCGATCGAGCGAACAGCCAGAGACCTTTGATGAGCCCTGCGGCCGCCGTTGCCTTGAACGCGACTTCCT
The DNA here is from genome assembly GCA_035630175.1 of Beijerinckiaceae bacterium. Taxonomy (GTDB): domain Bacteria; phylum Pseudomonadota; class Alphaproteobacteria; order Rhizobiales; family Beijerinckiaceae; genus JAJKJG01. The sequence goes on along the minus strand of DASQLE010000648.1, from coordinate 2,459 downwards.
CGAATCGCGCGCGCGTGATGATCGTCGACGATTCCGCCGTCGTCCGGGGGCTGGTGTCCCGTTGGCTGAACGAAGCCGGCCAGTTCGACGTGGTCGGCACGGCCATCAACGGCCGGGTGGCGATCGACCTGGTCGACCGCGCGCAGCCCGATATCGTCCTGCTCGATCTCGACATGCCGGAGCTCGACGGCATCAGCACGCTGCCGCATCTGTTGCGCAAGCGTCCGCAGATGTCGGTCATCGTCGTCTCGACCTTGACCCAGCGCAACGCCGACATCTCCCTGAAATGCCTCCAGCTCGGCGCGGTCGACTGCCTGCCGAAGCCGGAATCGAGCCGCGAGGTGACGACCTCGGCCGGGTTCCGCGGCGAGCTGATCGCCAAGCTGCAGGGGCTTGCGGCTTCGCGCCATCGCAAGACCGGCATGCAAGCCGGGCCGTCGGCAGCGGTCCGCCCGGCGGCGGTCGCCCGGCCGCGGCCGGTGGCGGTGACGCCGCGCTGCCTGCTCATCGGCGCCTCCACGGGCGGACCGCGCGCGGTCACCCAGGTCATCGCCAGCCTCGGCCTTGCCCTGCAGCGCGTGCCGGTCCTCATCGTGCAGCACATGCCGCCGATCTTCACGGCGGTCTTCGCCGAGCAGTTGGGCGCCCAGTCCGGCGTCAGGGCGCGGGAGCCGCAGCATGGCGAGAAGCTCCTCCCCGGACACATCTACGTCGCGCCCGGCGGACGCCATATGGGCCTCGCCCGGGGCGAAGCGCAGCCGACCATTCGGCTCGACGACGGACCGCCGGTGAATTTCTGCCGTCCTGCCGTCGACGTTCTGTTCCACGACGCCGCCGCCGTCTTCGGCGCCGCCGCCATCGCGGCCGTGCTCACCGGCATGGGCTCGGACGGCACCTTGGGCGCCCAGTCCCTCGTCGAAGCCGGCGCCGGGGTGATCGTCCAGGACGAGGCGACCAGCACCGTGTGGGGCATGCCGGGCAGCATCGCCAAGGCGGGGCTCGCGCAAGAGATCCTGCCCCTCGACCGGATCGCGCCGACGCTCAAGGCCGCTCTCACAGGAGGGCGCCTATGACCGACGCCGAATTCGACTATCTTCGTAATTTCCTCAAGGTCCGCTCCGGTCTCGCGCTCGCGCTGGAGAAGCGCTACCTCGTCGAGAGCCGCCTCGCCCCGTTGTGCCGCCGCTTCAAGGTCGCCGCGATCAGCGATCTGATCGGCCGGCTCAAAGGCGTCGGCAATGCCGAGATCGAGCGGGCGGTCATCGATGCGATGACGACGAACGAGACCTTCTTCTTCCGCGACAAGACGCCGTTCGAGATTTTCGAGAAGGTGCTGCTGCCGCGCTGCCTGCCGGCGCGGAGCGCAACGCGGCGTCTGCGCATCTGGTGCGCTGCGGCCTCGACCGGGCAGGAGCCGTATTCGCTCGCCATGATCCTCAGCGAGATGTCCGCGAAGCTGGCCGGCTGGCGCATCGAGATCGTCGGCACCGACATCTGCACCGAGGTCCTCGAGAAGGCGAAGGCCGGGATCTACTCTCAGTTCGAGGTGCAGCGCGGCCTGCCCATCAACATGGTCCTGAAGTATTTCAGCCAGACCGGCGACCAGTGGCAGATCGCGCCCGCCATCCGGTCGATGGTCGATTACAGGCCGCTCAACCTGATCAAGGATTTCTCCCAGCTCGGCTCGTTCGACATCATCTTCTGCCGCAACGTGCTGATCTATTTCGACGGCCCGACCAAGGGTGACGTGCTGAAGCGCATGGCGGCGCTGCTTCCCGCCGACGGCACGGTCCTCCTCGGCGCCGCCGAGACCGTCATCGGCATCACCGATGCCCTCGTGCCGCATCCCGAGCACCGCGGCCTCTACGTGCCGAGCCGCGCCCCGGCCGCCCAGGCGACGGCGCCCCTGCGCTTGGCGGCGGGCTGCTAAGCGCGCTCCGTCATTCCGGCGCTCGCCAACGCCGGACCCGTTGGGCGCGACCCGGGCTGACGATCACGACTCCGACAACAGGCTGTCCAGCGCTCGGGCGACATTCTCAAGCGTATAGGGCTTCTGCACCACCGGTCGGGAACGGTGATTTGGAGGGAGTTCAGCCTGCTCGCCGTAGCCCGTCGCAAACAGAAACGGTATCTCGAGATCTAGAAGCCGATCCGCGATGGCAAAGCTTGTTTGATCCCCTAAATGGATGTCGAGCATGGCGACGGCCGGCGGAGAGCTATCGATGCTCTCGAGGCCGCCCTCGACCGTCGCTGCAGTGGCTACGCTGGCGGCACCAAGTCGGCTCAGGATATCCTCGGCGTCAAGCGCGATGATGAGGCTGTCCTCGACGAGCAGGACGGGCCGTCCCGCTACGACTTGATCCGGTGGTTCTGTCGGATGTCCGAGGGCGGGGCGCGGAAATTTGATCGGTGTGCCGCGGTGCTCCTTCGCTTCGGAGACGTGACGCGCCGGTATACAG
>DASQLE010000647.1:0-5035 GCA_035630175.1 Beijerinckiaceae bacterium | reverse complement strand
GCCAGCTCGCGGATGCGGGCCCGGACCAGGGCCCGCGCGCTGTCGTCGAAAGCCCGCACCGTGCCGGCGAGCTGGGCCGTCTCGGGGATGACGTTGTAGGCCGAGCCGGCATGGATCTGCGTGATCGACACCACCACCGCCTGCAGCGGGTCGGCGTTGCGGCTGACGATCGTCTGCATCGCCTGCGCCAGGCTGACCGCCACCATCGTCGGGTCGACCGCCTTGTGCGGATAGGCGCCGTGCGCGCCGCGGCCGGTAACGCGGATGTCGAAGAAATCCGCCCCGGCCATGGCGGCGCCCGGCTTCAGCGAGACGCGGCCGCGCGGCCCGTCGGGCAGGTTGTGCAGGGCGTAGACCTCGTCGCACGGGAACCGCTCGAACAGGCCGTCGGCCAGCATGGCGCGGGCGCCGCCGAGCCCCTCCTCCGCCGGCTGGAAGATGAAAACGGCGGTGCCGTCGAAGGCGCGCGTCTCGGCGAGATAGCGCGCGGCGCCGAGCAGCATGGTCGTGTGGCCGTCGTGACCGCAGGCATGCATGACGCCCGGCACGGTCGATTTGTAGGGGACGTCGGCGATCTCCTCGATCGGCAGCGCGTCCATGTCGGCGCGCAGGCCAATGCGGCGGTAATTGCCGCCGCGGCCCTGCAGCACGCCGACGATGCCCGTCTTGCCGACGCCGCGATGGACCTCGATGCCCCAACCGGCCAGGAGCCGCGCGACGAGGTCGGACGTGCGCACCTCCTGCATGCCGAGCTCGGGGTGGGCATGCAGATCGCGGCGGATGGCGACGAGCTCGTCGGCGTAAGCGGACATGCGGTCGAGGATCGTCATGCGGGATGTCCTGCCGGCAGCGGCCTCACGACGACGCGAGGCGCAGGTGGAACGATTTCGGCCGCGTCAGATGCTCGTAGCCGAGAGCCGAGAGCGTGACGCCGCGGCCGGATTGCTTGACGCCCGTCCAGGCGAGGGCCGGGTCGAGATAGTCGCAACGGTTCATGAACACGGTGCCGGTCTCGAGCCGCTCGCCGAGCGCCTCCGCGGCCGCAACGTCGCGTGTCCAGATGGCGGCGGTCAGGCCGAATTCGCTGTCGTTCATGAGACGGATCGCTTCCTCGTCGGAGGCGACCTTCATGATGCCGACCGCCGGCCCGAACGTTTCCTCGCGCATGACGCGCATGGTGTGGTCGACGTCGACGAGGATCTGCGGGGCGAGATAGGGCGTCCCGGCGCGGCTCTCCGGAAAGGCGCGCTCGTCGATCAGGGCGCGGGCGCCTTCGCGCGTCGCATCGGTGACCTGGCCGCGTACGAAATCGGCGGCCGCGCTCCGCACCATTGGGCCGAGGGTGGTCTCCTGCCGGGTCGGATCGCCGAGCACATAGCGGCGCGTGAGATCGACCGCGCCCTCGACGAAGCGGTCGTAGACGTCCTCGTGGACATAGATGCGCTCGATCCCGCAGCAGGATTGCCCGGCATTGAAGAAGGCGCCGTCGACGAGGTTCTCGACGGCGTGGTCGAGATCGGCGTCGGCCCGCACATAGGCCGGATCCTTGCCGCCGAGCTCGAGTCCGACGCCGATGAAGCGGCCGGCCGCGGCACGCTCGACGGCGGCGCCGGCCGCGACCGAGCCCGTGAAGGCGACGTGAGCGATGCCGGGATCTCCGATCAGCCGCGCCGTCGCGGCATGGGACAGGTGCAGGGCTTGCAAAAGGCCGCCGGGCAGGCCGGCCGCCGCGGCCGCCTCCTGCATGCGCTCGGCGCAGAGCGGCGTCTGATGCGAGTGCTTGAGGATGACGGCGTTGCCGGCCATGAGCGCCGGAACGACCGCGTTCACGGCCGTGAGGTAAGGGTAGTTCCAGGGCGCGACGACCAGCACGGTGCCGAGCGGCGCGCGGCGAATGAAGCGGCGGAACCCGGTTTGCGCGCCGGCATCGAGATCGGCGAGCGCCTGCGGCGCGAGGTCGATCATGGCCCGCGCCCGTTCCTCGAAGCCGCGCACCTCGCCCGGCGCATGGCGGATCGGCCGTCCCATCTGCCAGCTCAGCTCGAGGGCGATGGCGTCGCGCCCGGCTACGAAGGCGTCGACAAAGGCCGTGACCTGCCGGGCGCGCGATTCGACCGGCTCACGCTGCCAGTCCCGCTGCACGGCCGTGGCCCGCTCGAGCACCGCGCGGATGTCGTCGTCGCGGGCGAGCCGCCGCTCGGCATAGATGCGGCCGTCGACGGGGCTGATCGTCCTTTGCATGTCGTCGCGGCCGATCGCGACGCGGTTCGCTGTCATGCCGCCTCTCAGATGATCTCGAAATAGCGCGCCAGTTCCCAATCGGTGATGTGCTTGCGGAACTCGCGCTCCTCCCATTCGCGCGTCGCCGCAAAGTGGTCGACGAAGGCGTCGCCGAACAGCGAGCGGGCGGCCGTCGATCCCTTCAGCCGCTGCGCCGCCTCCCACAAGGTGCGCGGCAGATCGAGCTCCGGGCCGGTCGCGACGGCGTAGGCGTTGCCGGCGACCGCCGCTTGCGGCTCGACCTTGTTGGCGATGCCCCACAAGCCGCTGCCGAGCGCGGCCGCGAGGGCGATGTAGGGATTGGCGTCGGCCGCGGCGACGCGATACTCGACGCGCTGCGCGCTCGGGCTGCCGGGAATGGCGCGTAGAGCCGTCGTGCGGTTCTCGGTGCCCCAGGTGGCGCTGGTCGGCGCCCAGAAGCCCGGGATGAGGCGCGAATACGAGTTCACGGTCGAAGCGACCATGGCGAGGATCTCGGGCATCAGCCGCTGCTGCCCACCGATGAAGTGGCGCATGGTCTCGCTGACGCCGCCCTCGGCGTCGGCGTCATGGAAAACCGGCCGGCCGCCGACGCGGTCCTTCAGCGAGACGTGGATATGGCCGCTCTGTCCCGGCCAAGCGTTCGACCACTTGGCCATGAAGGTCGCCATCAGCGCCCGCCGCTGCGCGATCACCTTGGTGAAGGTCTTGAACAGGATCGCCTTGTCGGCGGCGCGGAGCGCCTCGTCGACCGTGATCGCCGCCTCCAGCACGCCCGGCCCGGTCTCGGTGTGGAGCCCCTCGATCGGCATGTCCATGGCGCGGCAGGTGTCGAGCAGCTCGCGGTAGAACTCCGCATGCACGGACGAGCGCAGCACCGAGTAGCCGAAATAGCCGGGCGTCAGCGGCTTGAGATCGCGGTAGCCCTTCGCGCGCACGGAATCGGGCGTCTCGTCGAAGACGAAGAACTCGTATTCGAACGCCGCCGACACCGCGAATCCAAGGTCCTCCGCCTGGCGCAGCACGCGGCGCAAGAGGCCGCGCGGGCAGATCGCTTCGGCCGCCTCGGACAGCTCGCACAGGAAGAACGGGATGTCGTTCTCGAACGGCAGGATGCGGCCCGTCTCGGGCAGGAGGCGCACGGGCGCATCGGGATAGGCGGTATGCCAGCCGGTATAGCTGACGTTGTCGTAGAGCTGGTCGTTCGAATCCCAGCCGACGATCACGTCGCAAAAGCCGAAGCCCTTCTCCAGGGCCGAGACGAACTTGTCGCGCGACAGATACTTGCCGCGCAGGATGCCGTCGATGTCGGCGAGCCCGACCTTGACATCGGCGTGGCCGCCCTCCTCGACCAAGCGCCGCGCCTCCGCCGCATCCTTGATGCGGATCACCGCCTGCTTTGCCGACACTTTGGCTCCTTCATTTGGCGGGCCGATTGGTAGAGGATTTCCGCGGTCCTGCAAACGTCCGCAAGAACGCACGCCTGCGCCGCTGCTCGACGCCTCGGCTAAAGGCGGGCATCGGCATGAACGCGAAACGCTTCCGCCACGCGCCGGTAGATCGCCTGCTTGAACGGCACGACGAGGTCGGGGATGGCGGCCAGCCGCTCCCACCGCCAGGCGTCGAATTCCGGCTCCTCAGTGGCGCATCCGGCATTCAGATCGATCTCGGCATCGTCGCCGAGGAAGCGCATGGCGAACCAACGCTGCCGTTGGCCGCGAAAGACGGCGAGCTTATGCGGCGGTCCCTCATAAGGCGGGAAGTCGTAGGTGAGCCACTCGTCCACCTGGCCGAGCACGGCAACGCTGGTGACGCCCGTCTCCTCCGACAACTCGCGCTTGGCGGCGGCCTCCGTGTCCTCGTCAGGGTCGATCCCGCCTTGCGGCATCTGCCAGGCGCAGCCCGGCAGGATGATCTCGGGGCCATCGTCGCGGATGCGGCGGGCGATCAGGACGCGTCCATCCCCACCGAACAGCGCGATTCCGACGTTCGGCCGATACGGTTTGGACATCATGACGGTTGCATGGAACCCTGCGCCGCTGGGCGAAAGCTTGCCACGCAAGAAATAAATCCGCAAAATGGCCGCCGTTGTCTTCAACCCGGTCTCATGTCCCGTCCCATCGCCGCCCGTCGCCATGACGACATTCTGAAACGCATCGAAGTCACCGGCACGGTCAGCGTCGAGGAGCTGTCGCGCAAGTTCGGCGTCTCGCGCGAGACGATCCGGCGCGACCTCAGGGCTCTCGCCGAGCGGGGGCGCGTCGATGTGGTGCACGGCGGCGCCGCCCGGCGCGAGGTGGTCGAGCCGGCCCTCGGCCAGCGCTCGCGCGAGAACGTCGCCGGTAAAACCGCCATCGGCCGGGCCGCGGCCGGCCTTGTCGAAAACGGCATGGTCGTGCTGCTCGATTCGGGCACCACGACGCTCGCCGTCGCCCAGAGTCTCCGGACCAAGCAGAACCTGACCATCTGCACCAACAGCCTGCCGATCGCGCAGCTGCTCTGCCGCGTGCCTGGCACCCGTGTGCACATGCTCGGCGGCGAGATCGATCCGACGGACGAAGCTGCCATCGGCATCGACGTCATCGAGGCGATCGGCCGATTTCGCGTCGACGTCGCCTTTGTCGGCGCGGGCGGATTATCCGACGACGGCGACGTCACCGATTACACCAGAGCCGGCGCCGAGATCCGTGCGCGCATGCTGCAGGCCACGACCCGCGCTTATTTCGTGCTCGATCGCGACAAGTTCGGCCGCTTGACGCCGATCCGCATCGCGGGC
>DASQLE010000646.1:0-8621 GCA_035630175.1 Beijerinckiaceae bacterium | reverse complement strand
AAGGGCGCGTCTCGAAGCACGCGGCACGCTGGAGCATCCTTCGAGACGCCCGCGTCGCGGGCTCCTCAGGATGAGGGTTGAGGGTGGATCAGCGCGCCTCGGAGAGGAGCGGCGACCAGGTCGGGTCGGACGCGAAGGACGGCGTCGGCACCGGCTGCTCCACGCGCCCGGTCACGTCGACCATGTAGAGCTTGCCGCCGGCCTGGCCGCCCGGGTCGCGGAAGAACATGATGTATTGCCCGTTCGGCGCCCAGCTCGGGCTTTCGTTGTGGAAGCCCTCGGTGAGGATGCGCTCGCCGGTGCCGTCGGGCCGCATGATGCCGATGGCGAAGCCGCCGCGGCCGCGCTTGGTGAAGGCGATGTAGTCGCCGCGCGGCGACCAGGCCGGCTGCGAGTAGGAGCCGTCGCCGAACGAGATGCGGCGCGGGTTGGAGCCGTCCGAGCCCATCACGTAGACCTGCTGCTGGCCGCCGCGGTCGCTCTCGAAGACGATCTGGCTGCCGTCCGGCGAGAAGGACGGCGAGGTGTCGATGGCGCTCGTCGAAGTGATGCGCGTCGTCGTGCGGCTGCCGAGGTCCATCACGTAGATGTTGGCGTTGCCGCCCTGCTGCAGGCTCATGACGATTCGCTGCCCGTCCGGCGAGAAGCGCGGGCTCGAGGTCATGTCCGGGAAGTTGCCGACCACCTGGCGCGTGCCGGTGTCCAGGTTGATGACCTGCACGCGCGGCTGCTGGCCCATGGACTGCGACATGTAGGCGATGTCCTGGGAGGCGGGCGAATAGCGCGGCGTGACGACCATCTGGTCGCCCTGCGTCAGGAAACGCACGTTGGCGCCGTCCTGATCCATGATGGCGAGGCGCTTGCGGCGGTTTTCCTTCGGCCCGGATTCGTCGACGAACACGACCCGGGTGTCGAAGAAGCCGCCGACGCCGGTGATCTTGGAATAGACCGCGTCCGAGATGATGTGGCCGACCCGGCGCCAGTTGTTGGGATCGGTGAAATATTGCTGGCCGGCGACCTGCTGGCCGGCGATCACGTCCCACAACCGGAACTCGGTCCGGAAGCGGCCGGCGGCGTCGCGCGAGACGCGGCCCGTGACGAGGCCCTGCACGCCCGACCCGCGCCAGGCGTCGAAGCGCGGCACCGCGTCGAAGGCGGGCTGCTTGTCGGGAAACTGCGCCTTGTCGATGGGCAGGAAGTAGCCCGACCGCTTCAGGTTGTTGGCGATGATGGCGGCGACGCGCTGGCCGACATCGCCCTCCCCGGCGAAATCGGCGACCGCGATCGGGATCGGCTGGAAGTTGCCGCGGCGCACGTCGATGACGAGCTCGGCCTGCGCCTCCGGGGCGACGAACGGCGCCGCCGCGACGGCGAGCCCGAGCGCCACGAGCGCGAGGCGAAGGCCCGCAGGCAAAGCGGGCGGGCAGATCAGGCCGAACAATGGGGCGCGCATCTTGTTGTTGTTGTCCGTCATCCGCGACCGGCGCGCGGGGCGCGCGAATCAACCCATGTCGCGGAGATTGAAATTGACCACGAGATCCTTCCAATCCTGGTAATACGGCGCGAATTGGGCCGGAATGCGCAAAGGCGCGCACCGTCTTGCGGCACGGGTGGCGCTGTCCGCCGCGACCCCGAACAGCGGCTCGGGGGAGCGGTTGAGCACGGCCGGCTCGGCGGCAAGGGAGCCGTCCTGATTGAGCTGGATACGGACGCTCGGCACCGGCGGCTTCGGCACCGATTGCAGGGCCACCGGCACCACCCAGCAGCGATGCAGCTGCTCTTGCAGGAGGCCGATGAGCGCGTCGCGCTGGCTCGGGTTGAGGCGTTGGGCGGTGCCGGTCGAGGTGCCGAGCGACGCGGTGCGATTGACCTCGCGCCCCGTCGACCCGGCCGACTGCGCAGGCTGCTTCGACTGCAGCAGCTCGCGGATGTCGCCCGGGCTGAACTTCTCGGCGACCTCCGCCTGGCGCTTGGCTTTCGCCTCTGCCTCGGCCTTGGCCTTGGCTTCCGCGACCGCTTTCGCCTTCGCGTCCGCCTCGGCTTTCGCTTTGGCTTCGGCGAGCGCCTTCGCCTCGGCCTCCGCTCTGGCTTTGGCTTCGGCGAGCGCTTTGACCTTGGCCTCCGCCTCGGCTTTCGCCTTGGCCTCAGCCTGCTGCCTCGCCAGGGCTTCCGCCTGCTCGCGCTCGACGAGCTTGGCCGCCTCTTCGGCTGCCGCCTTTTTCTCCACCTCGCGACTCGCTGCCTCGGGACGAGCCGGCGGCGGAGGCGGCGTCGCGGCGGCCTCGACCTCCTGCTCGGCGGTCTTCATCTCGGCGGGACGGGTCGGCGGCGCCGGAACGTGCCGCTGCGCCTCGCCGGGATCGCGCTTTTCCTGAACCTCGGCGACGCGGTCGACGCGCGGGTTCGGCTGCTCCGGCTTCACTTCCTTGGCGCTCGTTTCGCCGCGCGTGATCTCGGAGAACTGGTTGTCGGTGAGGATCTCGACCGGGATGCCTTCCTGGGCTTCCGGAAAGGTGCTCGAGCCCAAGACGAGGAGGCTCGCGGCGAGGACCGCGGCATGCGCCGCGCCCGACACCCAGATGCCCGGCTCCACCTTGTCGAACTTCAACCCCACCTTCAGCCTCTAAGTGCCGCTATCTGGCATCCGGCTCCGTCACGAGCGCGACGCGCTTGAACCCGGCTCCGGTCACGATCGACATCACCTGGGCGACGCGTCCGTAATCGACGCGCTTGTCGCCGCGCACGAAGACCCGTTCCTCGGTCCCCTGCGCGGCGCTGGCCGTGAGGCGCGGCACGATTTCTTCGTCGCGGACCTCGTTCTCGCCGAAGAACACCTGGCCGCCTTGCCGGATCGACAGGGTGATCGGCTTGGCGTCGACGTTCAAGGGCGCCGCCCGCGTCTGCGGCAGGTCGAGCGGCACGCCGGCCGTCATCAGCGGCGCGGCGACCATGAAGACGATGAGCAGCACCAGCATGACGTCGATGAACGGCGTCATGTTGATCTCGTTGATGGCGCCGCGGCGCTTGCCGCGCCGGCGACGGCGTCCGCCGTGCCCCTTCGCCAGTCCCGCTGCAACCGCCATCGCTTAAGCCGCCAGCGCCATGCGCTCGTCGATCTGCCGCGACAGGATCGCCGAGAACTCGTCCGCGAAGGTCTCGAGGCGCGATTGCTGCTTCGACACCTCTGCCTGCAGCTTGTTGTAGGCGAGCACCGCCGGGATGGCCGCGAACAAGCCGATCGCGGTGGCGAACAGCGCCTCGGCGATGCCGGGCGCGACGACGGCGAGGCTCGTGTTCTTCGAGGCGGCGATCGACGTGAAGGAATTCATGATGCCCCAGACGGTGCCGAACAGGCCGATATAGGGCGCGGCCGAACCGATCGAGGCGAGGAACAGGAGACGAGAATCGAGGCGTTCGACCTCGCGCTGGATGGTGACGTCGAGCACCTTGTCGATGCGCTGCGACAGGCTCGCCACCGAGCGGCCGGAGCCTTCGAAGGAGCGCTTCCACTCGCGCATGGCGGCGACGAACACGGCCCCGAGCCCCGTCGTCGGCCGGTCGTTGAGGTTGCGGTAGAGCTCCTCCAGGGACTGGCCCGACCAGAAGATTTCCTCGAAACGGTCCATGGCCCGCTTGGTGCGGGCGAACAAGAGGGTCTTGTCGATGATGATGGCCCAGCACCAGACCGAGGCGGCCAGCAGCCCCAGCATGACCAGCTTGACGACGATATGGGCGTTCCAGAACAGCCCCCACAGCGACAGGTCGTGCGCGCCCTGAGCCGCCTGCATGGCGTCGGCTGGATTCATGGTGTTTGGTCCCCCAGGGCCGCTGCGACTAGCGGGGCGGCCTCCTGCCCCTCCGGCGGGGCTTTCCACATCCTGCCCGATTGCCTCGCGAATCTGTCGAAAATGAGGGGGAACACCCGTGGGCGGCCCGCGCAGCCGCCGGAAATCTTAAGCGAGGCAAAGGGTTAATATCCCGTTACGAGCGCTCCTCGGAACCGGGTTGGAGAATGGCCCGCAGATCGTCCGAGATGCGCGCCGGGCGCCCACCGGCGATGGCGGCGACGCGCACGTCGGCCGTCAGCAGGGTTTCGTCGCCGCGCCGGATGGCCTGGGCGATGACGAGCGAGGCCCCCCTCACCTCGGCGGTGCGGGTCTGCACGATCAGGACGTCGTCCATGCGCGCCGGCTTCAGGAAGTCGACCGTCATGCGCCGCACCGCGAAGATCACGCCCTCGCCGGCCGCATGCAGGGTGGATTGGTCGACGCCGCCGAGGCGGAGAAAATCGGTACGCCCGCGCTCCAGGAAGCGCAGGTAGCTCGCATGGTAGACGACGCCCGAAAAATCCGTGTCCTCGTAATAGACCCGCACCGGCAGGACATGCGCGCCGCCCTCCAGCCGGCCGGCGAGGTGGGGCCACTCCTCACGCATCGCCGTCGCCTCCCCCGAACAGCCCGAACTGGACCGCATCGCGGCTCGGCTCGGGCAGGCCGAGATGGCGGAAGGCGTGCGCCGTCAGCACCCGCCCGCGCGGCGTCCTCTGCACGAAGCCGCGCTGGATGAGGAACGGCTCGATGATCTCCTCGATGGCGTCGCGCGGCTCCGACAGCGCCGCCGCCATGGTGTCGATGCCGACCGGGCCGCCGCCGAACGAGGTGGCGATGGTGGAGAGATACTTGCGGTCCATCTGGTCGAGCCCGATCGGATCGACGTCGAGAAAGCGCAGGGCGCTGTCGGCGACCGGCCGCGTCACTGCGGAGGCGCCCTCGACGAGGGCGAAGTCGCGCACGCGCTTGAGCAGCCGCCCGGCGATGCGGGGCGTTCCGCGCGAGCGCTTGGCGATCTCGTTGGCGCCGTCCTCGCTCATGCCGATGCCGAGCACCCGGGCGCCGCGCTTGACGATCTGCTCGAGCTCGTCGACGTCGTAGAACTCGAGCCGGATCGGGATGCCGAAGCGGTCGCGCAGCGGCGTCGTCAGGAGCCCGGCGCGCGTGGTGGCGCCGACCAGCGTGAACTTCGGCAGCTCGATCTTGACAGAGCGCGCCGCCGGCCCTTCGCCGATGATGAGGTCGAGCTGATAGTCCTCCATGGCCGGGTAGAGGATTTCCTCGACGGCCGGATTGAGGCGGTGGATCTCGTCGATGAAGAGCACGTCGCGCTCCTCGAGATTGGTGAGTTGCGCGGCGAGGTCGCCGGCCTTGGCGATCACCGGACCCGAGGTCGAGCGGAAATTGACGCCGAGCTCGCGCGCGACGATCTGCGCGAGGGTCGTCTTGCCGAGGCCCGGCGGGCCGACGAAGAGCACGTGGTCGAGCGCCTCGGCGCGCGCCTTGGCGGCGCCAATAAACACCTGCAGGTTGGCGCGCGCCTGACGCTGGCCGATGAACTCGGCCAGGACGAGCGGCCGCAAGGAGCCGTCCGCGTCGTCGTCGCGGCGCTCGGGCGCTGTGAGGCGAGGGGCTGTGGTCACATCAGTTCCGTGCACTCGGAGCATGCGCGGCTCGTCCGGCGAGCGCGCGACGAAGTTCAAAGAATCGTGATCCCGGCGGGAGGGCCGATGACCCCAGACATACCTTCAGCTTGGGTTCAGCGACACCCATCTACACCGGCTCAGCATCGAACCGTCGCAATGGTTCGGCTTTGACGGCGACTCGCCACCGGGGCGCGCCGGCGTCAATGACAAACGGAGGATATTTCATGAAGACCTTTAAGCTTGCTCTTGCGGGTTTGGCAGCCCTCGGCGCCGCGATCGTCGCCGCGCCCGAGCCGGCCAAGGCCGGCGGTTTGACGGTCAGCTTCGGCTTCGGCCACGGCGGCTATCACGGCTACGGCCATCGCCCGTACGGCTACGGCTACGGATATCGCCCGGTCCACTACGGTTATTATCACCGGCCCTACGTGCGGCGCGTCTCCTACGGCTACCCGCACTACTATCACCGTCCGCATGTGCGGCGCGTCGTGTATCGCTCCTACCCGCGCCATTACGGCTACTACCGCCCGCATCGGGTGCGCTACATCTCCTATGGCCACCCGCGTCATTACGGTTGGCGGGGGCATCGCGGCCGGTGGTAACAGCCACGCGTTCGGTGGCCGCGCCCGGGAAACGGGGCGCGGCTTTTTCTTGTACGCTCCTCATCGGGCGAGCTCGCGCAACCCGAGACGGATCAGCGTTTTGGCCTCCGCCTCGTCCCCGGCCTGCTTCAAAGCGGCGGCAATGGCGGCCGAGGCCTGCACCTGCGCGTAACCGAGATTGACCAGCGCCGAGACCGCGTCGCTGACAGGCTGCGGCGCCCGCCTGTCCTCGACCGCATCCGAGAGCCGGATCAGCGCCGGATCGACGGCGGCGAACGCAGGCGCCTTGTCCTTCAGCTCCGCGACGATGCGGGCGGCAAGCTTCGGACCGACGCCCGGCCCGCGCGACACCGACGCCTTGTCGCCGGTGGCGATGGCGTTGGCGAGGCTGCCCGGATCGAGGACGGACAGGATGCCGAGTGCCACCTTGGCGCCGACCCCCTGCACGGTCTGCAACAGGCGGAACCATTCCCGCTCGGCGTCGGAGCGGAAGCCGTACAGGCGGATCATGTCCTCGCGGACATGCGTCTCGATGGAGAGCGTCGCCGCTTCGCCGGTCGACGGCAGGTTCTGCAAGGTGCGCGTCGAGCAATGCACGACGTAACCGACGCCCCCCACGTCGACGATGACGAAATCCTCGCCGTAGGCGTCGATGACGCCGCGCAGCTTCCCGATCAAGCGTCACTCTCCCCTTTCGCGGGAGAGGGTGGCGAGCGGAGCGAGCCGAGAGAGGGGGCGAGAATCATCGCACGCCCCCTCTCCCGGCCCCGCTGCGCGGGGTCACCCTCTCCCGCTGAAGGGGAGAGGGTTTTCACACGGCTTGTCAAACGGCGAGGGCGCGCGCCTTGCGATGGTGCGCATGCGTGACTGCGATGGCGAGGGCGTCGGCGGCGTCGTCGCTCGGCGGATCGGCCTTCGGCAGCAGCACGCGCACCATGGCATGGATCTGACGCTTGTCGGCATGGCCGGAGCCAACGACGGATTTCTTGACGAGATTGGCGGCATATTCGGCGACGTCGAGACCGGCCAGCGCCGGCACCAGCAGGGCGACCGCGCGGGCGTGACCGAGCTTCAAGGTCGCCTGCGCGTCCTTGCTGACGAAAGTCTCCTCGACGGCGACCTCGTCGGGCGAGAAGTCACGCACGACGGCGGCGATGCCGTCGTGCAATTGCTTCAGCCGGTGTGCCAGCGGAGCGCTCGCGTCCGAAGCCACCGTCCCGCAGGCGACATAGGCGAGGCGCGTCCCCTCGATGGTGACGAGCCCCCAACCGGTGCGGCGCAGGCCCGGATCGATGCCGAGGATGCGAACGGGAATCATCTGCGCATCAGTCGTCGCCGTTCAGCTCTCGCGCGCCTCGCGCAAATCGTAGTGCTGCGAGCGCGCGTCGAACCGCGCCAGGAGCTGGCGCGCTTTCGCCGGCACATAGGCGGTTTCGTAGTCTTCCCCTGCAAAGGTTTTCACCGCCGCCCACGATTCGAACCACATCAGGGTAACGAACTCGATCTCGTCCGCGAGCGGCCGGCGCAGCAGCCTGATGCCGCGGTAGCCCGCGACGCCCTTGGCGGCGATGCCGGGGAAGATCTCCGCCTTGAGAAGCGCCTCGTAGGCGTCGGCATTCTCGGGGCTTGTCCAGCCGTGCCAAATGCGCGCGATCATCGCTCTCGCCTCACGCCTCCAGCTTGGCGACGAGCGCGTCCGACACCTCGAAATTGACGAACACGTTCTGCACGTCGTCATGGTCCTCGAGGCTCTCCATGAGCCGGAGCAGCTTCTCGCCGGCCTCGTCGTCGACCGGCACCGTATTCTGCGCCTTCCACACGAGGGCGGATTTGCGCGGCTCGCCGAAGCGCCCTTCCAGCGCCTTGGTCACCTCGCCGAGCTGCGCCGGCGCGCAATAGATTGTGTGGCCGCTGTCGTCGGAGACGACGTCGTCGGCGCCGGCCTCGACGGCGGCCTCCAGCATGGCATCGGCATCGGCCGCGCCAACGTCGAATGCGACGGCGCCGACATGATCGAACATGAACGACACGGCGCCGGTCTCGGCGAGGTTGCCGCCGTGCTTGGTGAAATACGAGCGCACGTCGGAGGCGGTGCGGTTGCGGTTGTCGGTCATGGCTTCGACGATGATGGCCGCGCCGCCGGGCCCGTAGCCCTCGTAGCGGATCTCCTCGTAGGTCTCGGCGTCGCCGCCTTGCGCCTTCTTGATGGCGCGCTCGATATTGTCCTTCGGCATGTTCTCGGCGCGGGCGGCCAGGATGGCGGCGCGCAGGCGCGGGTTCATGGCCGGATCAGGCAAGCCCATCTTGGCCGACACCGTGATCTCGCGCGCCAGCTTGCCGAACAGCTTGGAGCGCTGCGCGTCGACGCGCCCCTTGCGGTGCATGATGTTCTTGAATTGCGAATGGCCGGCCATGGGAACCTTGGTGGACGGAGGCGCCGCCGGCGCCTCAACGCTCGGACGTGTCAGGATGCAGGCGTTATAAGCGCCTCAGGATGCGAAATAAAGAAACCCGCGCGCTTCACTGCGCCCGCGCGGCGCAGAACA
>DASQLE010000645.1:0-2617 GCA_035630175.1 Beijerinckiaceae bacterium | reverse complement strand
CCGGCAGAGCCGGCGGCCCGTCGGGCTCGTGCCGCATGCCCGCGTCGCGGCGGGGGCGGCCGAGATCGCGGCGGCGCTCGACGAAGCCTCGGCGCGCGGCGAAGTCCTCGTCATCGTCGACGCCGTCAGCGAAGCGGACCTCGTCGCCGTCGCGGCGGCCTGCGCCGGCCGCCCGCTGCTCACCGGCGGGTCGGGCATCGCCATGGGCTTGCCGCAGAACTTCCTCGCTCAAGGCTTGGCCCAGGCGGGCGAGGGCACGTTCGAGGGCGTGAGCGGGCCGGAAGCGATCCTGGCCGGCAGCTGCTCGCGGGCGACGCTCGAGCAGATCGCGCTGCATCGGCAGGCGCATCCCTCGCTCCATGCCGCGGTCGAGGACGTGCTGTCGGGGGCCGTCACCGCCGAGCACCTGGTCTCGTTCATCGTCGAGCATCGCGGCCGGGAGCCGCTGGTCTATTCGTCCGATGAGCCGGAAAAGGTTGCCGCCGCGCAGCGCAAGCACGGCGCGGCGGCGGTCGCGCATGGCATCGAGACGCTGTTCGCCGAGACGGCCCGGGCGCTCGTCGAGACCGGCATCCGCCGCCTCGTCGTGGCCGGCGGCGAAACCTCCGGAGCCGTGGTGTCGGCGCTCGATCTCGACGCCCTCGACATCGGCCCGGAGATCGACCCGGGCGTGCCCGTCCTGATCCATCGCGGCGACCGCACCCTCGGGCTCGCCCTGAAATCGGGGAATTTCGGGACCCCGGATTTCTTCACCAAGGCGCTGAAGGCGCTCGGAGGCCGAACTTGAACGAGACCGCGACGCGCGATGCCATGGCGCTCCTCGCCCGATCCCTGTTCGAGCGGGGCTACTCGGTCGGCTCCGCCGGCAACATCAGCGCCGCCGTCGATGACGGCATCCTGATCACGCCGACCAATTCCTGCCTCGGCTTTCTCGACCCGGCCCGCATCGCCAAGATCGACCGGCAGGGCCGCCACCTGTCCGGCGACAAGCCGTCGAAAGAGGTGTTCCTGCACCAGGCTTTTTACGACACCCGCCCCGCGACGGGCGCCGTCGTGCATCTGCACTCGACCTATGCGACGGCCCTGTCGTGCCTGGACGACGTCGATCCGGACGACGTCGTTCCGCCGCTCACGCCCTATGTCGTCATGCGCGTCGGGCGCGTGAAGCTGCTCCCCTATGTCAGGCCGGGCGATCCCAAGATGGGCGAGATGATCCGCGCGCTCGGGGGCACGTATGCGGCCGTGCTTCTCGCCAATCACGGGCCGACCGTCGCCGCCGGCGATCTCCGGACAGCGGTCTACGCTTCCGAGGAATTGGAGGAGACCGCCAAGCTGGTGCTGATGCTGCGCGGCTTGCCCACCCGTCGCCTGAACGAGGAGCAGGTCGCCGAACTCGTGCGCGCCTTCAAGACGCCGACCTGACATCCTATGGCGCAAACGCGGCTGCATCGCGCAGCCAGCCGAGCCCGTCCTCCGTGCGCCCGCGCGGCCGATATTCGAGGCCGACGAGGCCTTCGTAGCCGATCCCGTCGAGCGCCTTCAGGACCGCGGCGTAATTGACCTCGTTGTCGCCGTCCGGCTCGGCCCGGTCCGGCACGCCTGCGACCTGCACATGCCCGATGATGTCGCGGTGGCGCTGAAGCCGCCGGATGAGGTCGCCCTCCATGATCTGCACATGATAGACGTCGAACAGGAGCTTCACGGCAGGCTCGCCGATCTCGGCGATGATGGCGGCGATGTCGTCGGAGCGCGACACCAGATAGCCGGGATTGTCGCGCGTGTTCAGCGGCTCGAGCACGAGCGTGAGCCCCGTGCCGGCAGCGTCCCGCGCGGCCGCGCGCAGGTTCTGGGCATAGGTCCTGAGCGCCTGCGGACGATCCTCCGGGCGGACGACGCCGGCCATGACGTGGATCACCGAGGCCTCGAGAGCGACCGCATAGTCGAGCGCCTGCGCGAAATCGCGGCGGAAGCGATCCTCCTGCCCCGGCACGCCGGCGAACCCGAACTCGCCCCGCGAGCGGTCGCCGGCCGCGGTATTCAGCCCGGTCATCCGCACGCCGGCCGCGCCGAGATGCTCCTGGAGGGAGGCAATGCCGACATCGTAGGGAAATTGGCATTCGACCTGGTCGAAGCCCGCCTTCTTCGCCGCGGCGATGCGATCGAGAAAGGGCAGCTCCGCGAACAGGAAGGCGATGTTGGCGGTCCAACGCGGCATGAGGCACCCGGCGCGGTTTCGCTCCGCCCGTCGCAAGCGACGAGCGGAGCATGCGGCCCGACCTTATGCCAGACGCCGCTCGAGGGGCAGGGGACATCGCCGGCGCTGGAGCGCCGCCGTCTCAAACCAGTCGTCCGTGAGGCTGCCTGCACCGGAGGTGATTTGCCGCGCCGAAAAGCGCCCGTCTGCCGGTCCCTGTTCGGGGCAAAACCTTGTTGGAACAAAAAAAGAACGTATACTCTGCCCCCGATGGATCCCAAACTCGCCCGCAAGCTCCGCATTCTCGCCGATGCGGCCAAATACGACGCGTCCTGCGCCTCCTCCGGCGCGCCGAAGCGCGGCGGCGGCACCGAGGGGCTCGGCTCGACCTCGAACGGCATTTGCCACGCCTACACGCCGGAC
>DASQLE010000644.1:0-4075 GCA_035630175.1 Beijerinckiaceae bacterium | reverse complement strand
CGACGTCGACCTGCGCTCTCTCGGTGCCGAGGGCGACGAGCAGGCCGTCGTCGCGCTGGCCGAGGTCTTGTCCGACCCGCTCTTCCGTGATCTCGGCGTGCCGCGCCACGAGCTTACGGACGTAGCCGGCGCGGCTCCGGCGGTCGTCGAGGCGATCGGACGGCTCTACCACGCCTACCGCGAGGCGCGCCGGCGCGAGGAGCTGGTGCAGGCGCGCGTGCCGGAGCGCGACGACCCGGCGCCGTCCGATCCGGTCGATTGGGTGCGCGACCGGGTGCAGGATTGCCGCAACCATTTTCCCGATCTCGACGCCCGCGCCGAGGCGGTGGCCGGCGAGATGGGCGCGCTCGGGCCGGATCTCCTGCCGGCTCTCCGCGAGCGCCTGCGCGAGCGGCACCAGATCCAGCTCAGGATCCTGCCGATCGACGTCATGCCGGACTCGCTGCGCCGGTTCGACCGCCACCGGCGCCAGCTCCATGTCAGCGAAATGGTCGACGGCGCCGGGCGGGTGTTTGCCACCGCGTACCAGCTGGCGCTTCTCGAAATGGCGCCGGAGATCGATGCGGTGGTGGCGCGCGCCAACCCGCCGGACGCGGTGACGCGCCGGCTCCTGCGCGTCAACCTCGCCAACTACGCTGCCGCAGCCATGATGATGCCGTACGGGCGCTTCCTCGAGGCGGCCGAGAGCCTTGCCTATGACATCGGCGTCCTTACGGCGCGGTTCGGCGCAAGCTTCGAGCAGGTCTGCCATCGGCTCACTACGCTGTCGCGGCCGAGCGCCCGCGGCGTGCCGTTCTTCATGATCCGCGTCGATTCTGCCGGCAACGTCTCGAAGCGCTTCGCGGCCGGCTCCTTTCCGTTCTCGCGTTATGGCGGCACCTGCCCGCTCTGGAGCCTGCACGCCACCTTCACGATGCCGGGCAAGCTCTTCCCGCAGGTCGTCGAGATGCCGGACGGGGCCCGCTTCCTGTCGATCGCCCGCACCGTCCGCCGCGCCACGCGCGCGTTCCACGAGGGCGGGTCGGAACTTGCCGTGGCGCTCGGCTGCGAACTGAAATACGCGCCGCGCCTCGTCTATGGCCGCGGCCTCGACCTCGCCCATCCGGTCGCGACGCCGATCGGCATCAACTGCCGGCTATGCGAGCGTCCCGATTGCTCGCAGCGCGCCTTGCCGCCGCTCGCCAAGCCGCTCGTCGTCGACGAAAGCCGCCGCGGCGTCTCGCCGTTCGCCTTCGCGCCGTAGCGACGCCGTCCTCGGGCCGCGCATCATCACGTCATCCTCGGGCTGCGCTGCGCAGACCCGAGGATGAGGATGATCTACGGTGTGCCGAGCTGTCGCTCGGCTTCGCTCAGCCTTTCGAGGCAAGCCTCGGCTTTTCCCTGATCGTCGAGCGTCCGGGCCGCGTTCAGCGTGGCGCGGGCCTGCATGACGCGGTCGCCGCCTCCCGTTGCGGCCGCCTGCCGCGTCGCCTGCGCCTCCCTCGTCTCGTTCTGGAAGGGCGGCACCGTCTGCGCGGCGATCGGCGCGCCTTGGTCGCGGGACTGCAGGGCCTGGCTCTCGCGTGCCGCGGCGACGCCTTGACCGCCCGAGGAGACCGAGGCGGTGGCTTCCGCCGCCTCGTTGAGACGCGCTTCGAGCGCATGGATGCGATCGGTGCAGGGGGACGCGATGGCTGCGCCGCCCAGCAGCACGCAAGCGGCACCCGCCGCGATCAAGCGACACGCCATGACCATCTCCACTTTAAGAGCCTCGTCCCATCAACCCGGCATCGAGTCGCGCGGTTCCGCGTCCGGGAGCGGTCCGTCCTGCGTCGATACGCGCGCGGCCGCCCCCCGATCCTCACGTGCTCAGCTGGTCGCGGATCGGCAGCTGCCGGATGCGCTTGCCGGTCGCCGCGAAGACCGCGTTGGCGATGGCGGGCGCAACCGGCGGCAGGCCCGGTTCGCCGACGCCGCCGAGAGGCCGGGCGTAATCGGCCGCGGGCAGGAGATGCACGCGGATGTCGCGCGGCGCCGAATCCATGCGGGTAAGCTCGTAGGTGTCGAAATTGCCTTGCTGCGCCCGGCCGTTCTGGAACGAGATTTCGGCCGAGGTTGCGAGCCCGGCTCCCATGATGACGGCGCCCTCCATTTGCGAGCGCACCCGATCGGGGTTGACGACCGGCCCGCAATCGACGGCGATGTCGACACGCGGGATGGAGAGCCGTCCGCCGTCGCCCACCTCGACCTCCACGGCGGCGGCGATGTAGCTGACGAAGCTGTAGTGGCCGGCGATGCCGAGGCCCCTCCCCTTCGGCAGCGTCCGCCCCCAGCCGATGCCTCCTGCCGCCGTCTCGATCACGCGCCTGAGCCGGCCGGTGTCGATCGGATAGCGCTCAGGGTCCTCGCCGTGGTTCCAGACGTCGCCGATCGCCGTCGGATCGATGATCCGGGCCGGGCCGATCAGCTCGAGGAGGTAGTCCTTCGGGTCGCGGCCCGCGGCATGGGCGAGCTCGGCCACGAAGGATTGGATGGCGAAAGCGTGCGGGATGTTGGACACCGCCCGATACCAGCCGACGCGCACATGCGCGGGCGCTTCCGGATTCTCGACGCGGATGTTGGGGATCGCGAAGGGCGTGTTGACGAGCCCCATGCCGAGCTCGAACGGCAGCTCATGCTTCGGATCGGGCGCGAACAGCGCGCCGATGGTCGGGGCGGCGCTGCGATGCAGCCACGCCACCGGCTTGCCGGCAGCGTCGAGCCCCGCTTCGAGGCGCTCGACCGAGACCGTGTGGTAATAGCCGTGATGCAGGTCGTCCTCGCGGGTCCAGGTCACCTTGACCGGCGCCCCGTCCATGGCCTGCGAGCAGAGGCCCGCCTCGACCACGAAATCGGGCTTCGATTTCCGCCCGAAGCCGCCGCCGAGCAGGGTGACGTTGACCCGCACCTTCTCGACCGGCAGACCGAGGCGCTTGGCGAGGCGCGCGCGCGTGACCTGCGGCGCCTGCGTGCAGGCCCAGGCCTCGGCCGCACCGCCGGCAACGCGCACCAGCGCCGCCGGCGGCTCGAGCGTCGATTGGGCGAGATGGGGAATGTAGTATTCCGCCGCGACGCGCTGGGCCGCTCCCGCCATGGCGCGGTCGACGTCGCCCTCGTTGCGGACGACCTTTGCCGGCTTGCCCGCTGCCTCGCTAAGCCGCGCGCGATAGGTGTCGGAGGAATAAACCGCGTTCGGGCCGTCGTCCCAGGTAATCTTCAGCGCCTCGCGCCCCTGGATCGCCGCCCACGTGTTGCGGGCGATCACGGCGACGCCGCCGAGCGGCTCGTATTCGGACGGGATGGCAGGCGGCTCGATGGCGATCACCCTGATGACGCCGGCGACCTTCAGGGCATCCGTGGCGTCGTACGATGCGACCTTGCCGCCGTAGACCGGCGGGCGGGCGACGACGGCGTGGAGCATACCCTCGGCGCGGGCATCGATGCCGTAGACGGCTCGGCCCGTGGTGAAGTCGAAATTGTCGACGAGGCCGATCGCATCCTTGCCGATGTAGCGGAAGGCGGACGCGTCCTTGAGCCGGACGGTGCCGCGGTCGGGAACAGGCAGCGCCGCGGCGGCTTTCGCCAAGGCGCCGTAGCCAAGGCTGCGCCCGCTCCCGGCGTGCACGACGACATGGTCGCCCGCCCGCACCTCGGAGGCCGGCAGGCCCCATTGCGCCGCCGCCGCCTGCTCCAGCATGGTGCGAGCGGCCGCGCCCGCCCGGCGCATCGGCATGAACCAATGACGCAAGCTGCGCGAGCCGTCGGTGTCCTGGTTGCCGAAGCGTTCCTCGTCGCCCCACGCCTGCGCGACGCGGACCCGAGCCCAATCGGCCTCGAGCTCGTCGGCCACCACCATGGCGATCGAGGTGCGCACGCCCTGCCCCATCTCGGAACGATGGCAGGTCACGGTGACGGTGCCGTCCTCACCGATCGCGATGAAGACGGCGGGATCGTCGCGCCAGCCGTTCGGCATGCCGTCTGCGCCGAACTTCTTCTCCTGGGCCGGCACTGCCGTCGGCAGGCCGACGGCGAGGACGAACACGCCGGCGCCGGCGAG
>DASQLE010000643.1:0-4728 GCA_035630175.1 Beijerinckiaceae bacterium | reverse complement strand
ATTGGATCTGCGAAGCCGTCGCTTCGCGCTCACCGCCGCTCCCCATGCGCCCGAAACCACCGGTACCCGAACGGCTCCAGCGCGACCGGCGCCGCCGCGTCACGCATGGCGCGGTCGTCGTCGTGGCTGAAGAGCGGGCGGAGCTTGTGCACGCCCTCGAACGCGGGGCGCACCTCGGCGGGCTTGTCGGCGAGATTGTGGAAGGTGAAGAGCGTCTCGCCGCGCCAGTCGTAGCGTAAAGCCAGCACGCCGGTCTCGGCCGTGTCGAGGACCTGCGTTGCGCCCCAGCCGATCTCAGGCGCGGCGCGGCGGGTGCGGACGAGGCGCTGCACGTGCTCCATGAGCGAGCCGGGCACGTCGTGCTGGGCGGCGACGTTGACGCGGCGGTAATCGAACCGCTCGTCCGTCACCACCGGCCGGACCAGCTTGTCCGCGGGCGCGTCCGAGAAACCGGCGCTCGGCTCGTCCGACCATTGCATCGGCGTGCGCACGGAGTTGCGCTCCGGCAGCGAGAGGTCGTCGCCCATGCCGATCTCGTCGCCGTACCAGAGGACGGGCGTGCCGGGCAGGGCGAACATCAGGCTGAAGGCGAGCTTCAGGCGCCGCTCGTCGCCGCCGAGCATGGGGGCGAGGCGGCGGCGCACGCCGCGCTCGTAGGCCTGCATGTGCTTCTTAGGGCCGAAGGCCGCGAAGGCCTCGGCGCGCTCCTCCTCCGTGAGACGGCCGAGATCGATCTCGTCGTGGTTGCGCAGGAAGCTCGCCCATTGCGCCTTGGGCGGGATCGGCGGGATCTCGGCCATGGCGCGGCGGATCGGCTCGGCGTCGCCGCGCGCGAAGGCGAGAAACACATGCTGGTTGAGCATGAAGTTGAAGATCATGTGCATGCGGTCGCCGGTGGCGCCGAAATACTCGTCGACCTTGTCGTTCTCGATGTTGGCCTCGGCCAGCATCACCGCCTCCGCGCGGCGCCACGACAAGAAGGCGCGCATCTCGTCGAGATAGGCGTGCGGATCGTCTCCGGGGTGCTCGTGCTCGGGCACGCCCTTGTATTCGATCAGGAACGGCACGGCGTCGATGCGGAAGCCCGACACGCCGAGCTGCAGCCAAAACCCCATCACCTTCTCGATCTCGGCCTTGACCTCGGGATTGGTGATGTTGAGGTCGGCCTGGTGCGGATAGAAGCGGTGCAGATACCAGGCGCCGGCGACCTCGTCGTAGGTCCACACCGCGTCCTGCACGCCGGGGAACACGACGCCCTCATGGATGTTGTCGGGCTTCTCCTTCGACCACACGTACCAGTCGCGATAGCGCGAGTTGGGGTCGCGGCGCGCCTCCTGGAACCAGGGATGGTCGACCGAGGTGTGGTTGGCGACGAGGTCGACGACGACGCGCAGGCCGCGCTCCTCGGCCTCGTGCGTGAAGGCGACGAAATCGCCGAGCGTGCCGAGGCGCGGGTCGACCGCGTAGAAATCGGTGATGTCGTAGCCGTTGTCGCGGTTGGGCGAGGGGTAGAAGGGCAAGAGCCAGACGCAGGTGGCGCCGAGATCCTCGATATGGTCGAGCCGGTCGGCGAGCCCCTGGAAATCGCCGACGCCGTCGCCGTTCGAATCCATGAAGGTCTCGACGTCGAGGCAGTAGATGACGGCGTTCTTGTACCAGAGATCGACCATGGGCTGTCCTCCGAGCGACGGAGCTCGCCGATGCGAGGGTTCGGGAGCTAACGGGCCGGCCGCGCGCGCAGTTCCAGCATGGTAGGCGCTTGCGCCTTGGCTCATCCATCCTCATGATTTGTCATTCCGGGGCGCACGCAGTGCGAGCCCGGAACCCACGATCAGGCGCGACGCGTGTCACCCGGTCGTGGGTTCCGGGCTCTTCGCTTCGCTCAGCCCCGGAATGACAGCCGAACAAATCCCGCGGAGATTGCGTATGAGGGGGCCTTACCTGTTCGTGAGCGGGCGCTGGGACAATGTCGTATCCGTCGTCGACGTGGCGGCCGCGCTGAAAGCGGGGCCGGGCGGCTCGCCGGCGGCGATCGTCAGCCGTCCGCGCGTGACGCCGGACATCGACGGCGGGACGGGGGGGGCGGGCACGCCGGCGAGCGGGCAGCCGGTCAATCTCGTCATCGCGGCCGACCGGCGCCTCGCCTATGTGGTCAACCATTCCGGGCGCGCGACGCCGGAGGCGGCGGCGGCGTTCCAGCACGGCCATCCCGGCCTCATCGCCGTGCTCGACGTGGCCAAGGCGCTCGATCCGGCGAATAGCGGCACGACGAACGCTCTCGTCGACCTCATCGAGACCGGCACGGCGGGGCCGGTCGGCCTCGCGCTGACGCCCGACGGAAAGCATCTGGTCGTGTCCTCGGCCGAGGCCGCGGGCCTCGAGGACGGCGGCCGGCAGATCACCCTCATCGACCTCGCCGCGCGGCGGGTCGTGCGGCAGGTCGTGCAGGCGCTCGCCGGCGACGGCCTCGAGAGCCCGCCGCAGCCGAGCGCCCATCCGGCCCCGCACGAGACCTTCGGGGCTTTCCCCAACGCCAACGGCGTCGCGGTCAGCCCGCTCGAGGGCGGCGTCATCCTGGCCGGCAACGGCGGCACCGACGACGTCTCGGCCATCAGCCTCGCCCGCGCGCTGGAGGGCGATCCAGGCGCCGAGGTGGCGCGCGTGCCGGTGCAGACGGGGCCGTTCGGCCTCGCCGTCAGCCCGGACGGGCGCCTCTGCGCCGTCGCCAACCGCGAAAGCGCCCGCACCGGCGTCGAGGGCAACACAATCTCCTTCATCGACGTCGCCCGCGCCGCCGCCGGCGACGACCGCGCCGAGCGCGCCCGCATCCGCGTCGGCACGGATCGGGCGGACGAGGCGACGCGGCCCTTCGCCGTCGCCTTCACGCGGGGCGGCGACAAGGTCGTCGCAACCTGCTTCCGCAGCAACACCGTCTCGCTCGTCGACGTCGACAAGGCGCTCGCCGGCGCCCCGGCCGAGCAGCTTCGCGCCGTCTTCACCGCGCCCGACGGCGGCCCCGGCCGCCCGCGCGGCCTCGCGATGCTGCCGGACGGCGAGCACATGGCGATCATCGGCGGCGCCAAAGGCGCGCCCCGCAGCAGCCTCGTCTGGATCGTCGATCTGAAAACCCTGTCGCCGCGCGCCTGCGTCACCGGCATCGGCAACGAATCCTACCTGATGGACGTCCTGGCCGAACCTCCCGGCTGAGCGCCAAGCCGCCTTGGCAGGGGCCGCGATTGACGCCCCCCGCGCCGCGTCTATGATCCTGCGCAACGAAAGCACAACAACGACCACCCTGGGAGGACACCATGCCGATTTTGCGCCGGACGCTTGTCGCCGGCCTCGCCGCCGCGGCCGTTGCCGGGACAACGGGCCATGCCGCCGCGCAAAGCGACTGGAAGCCGACGCGGGAGGTCGAGTTCGTCATTCCCTTCGCGGTCGGCGGCGGCGCTGATCTGATGGCGCGGATCATCCACAAGATCATCACCGAGGAGAAGCTGGTGCCGGTGTCGGTGGCGCTGGTCAACCGGCCCGGTGGCGGCGGCGCCGTCGGCATCGGCTACGTGGCGGCGAGCCGCAAGGCCGATCCGCACACGCTCATCCTCGTCAATGGCTCGACGCAGATCACGCCCATCCTCAACCCGGAAGCCAAGACGCTGGAATACATCCGGCCGGTGATGAATGTGATGATGGATGACTTCATCCTCTTCGTGAAGGCGGACGCTCCCTGGCAGACCATCCAGGAATTCGTCGAGGACGCGAAGTCGAAGCCCGACAAGACCTATTCCTTCGCAGCCGGCGGCACCACGGACGTGATGGCCGTGACGGTCTTCTCCAAGACCATCGGCAAGGAGATGAACGTCGTCAGCTTCAACGGCGGCGGCGAGGCACTCACCGCCCTTCTCGGCGGCCACGTCGATGCGTCCATCGCCAACCCGCTGGAATTCATGGGCCAGTTCGAGGCCGGCGCCGTGCGCGCGCTCGGCGTCTTCCGCGATGACCGTTTCCCCGAGTTCCCGGACATCCCGACCATGAAGGAGAGCGGGGTCGACGCACCGAACTTCCAGATGTGGCGCGGCATAGCCGTCCCGAAGGATGCGCCGGACGAAGCCGCGAAGTACTGGGAAGGCGTCATGGAGAAGGTCATGGCATCGCCGACGATGGCAAAATATCTGGAGGACAACGTCGCCTCCGCCAAACCGATCGCCGGTGAGGAATACGTGGCCTTTCTGGCGAACCAGGAAAAGCTCTACCGCGAGCTTCTCGACAAACCCGCGAACTGATGGAGAAGCGGATTTCCAAGGGCGAGCTCGCGCTCGCCCTTGTCTTTGCCGGGGTCGGGATCGTCTGGATCTCGATCGCCCTCGGCATGAACCTCTGGCAGGGTTTTGCTCCCGATTCCGGCTTCCTGCCGCTCATCTACGGCGTGCTCCTGACGCTCCTCGCCGGTACGATCGTGGCGAACTTCGTCCTCGATCCGCCGCCTGAGGAGGACCGGACGCCGATCGGAAAGCCGCTCCTCCTCCTTGCCATCCTGATCGTCACGGCCGTCGGCATGCGGGCCCCCGGCTTCGTCGTCGCGCTCTCGCTGATGCTCTTGTTCCTGTTCGCCGCCATCGAGCGGCGGCCGCTCATCCCTTCCATCGTCGTCGCAGCTTTGAGCACCGGCGTCCTCTTCGCGATCTTCGAGATGTGGCTTCGCGTGCCGCTTCCCGAAGGCCCATTCGG
>DASQLE010000642.1:0-10338 GCA_035630175.1 Beijerinckiaceae bacterium | reverse complement strand
TCGTCCGAGTCGCGCGACCGCGAGAGCCAGGTGCGCATCGCCGATCTCGGCAGCCGCCTCAACATCGCCCTGGCGCAGCGCGTGCAGGAGCTGGCCCGCTACCGCTCCGACTTCTTCGGGCGCCTGCGTCAGATCCTCGGCAACCGCCAGGACGTGCGCATCGTCGGCGACCGCTTCGTCTTCCAGTCCGAGCTCTTCTTCCCGGCCGGCCTCGCGACGCTCCGACCGGAGGCCCTGCCGGAACTCGACCGCATCGCCACGGCCCTCCTCGACCTGCAACGGCAGATCCCGCCCGACATCCCCTGGGTGATACGGGTCGACGGGCACACGGACGCGCGCCCGATCGCGACGGCGCAGTTCCCGTCGAACTGGGCGCTGTCGGCGAGCCGCGCCATCGCCGTGGTCCAATACCTCATGTCGAAGGGCGTGCCGCCGCAGCGCCTCGTCGCCGCCGGCTTCGGCGAGTTCCAACCCCTCGATCTCGGCGCCGGCGACGATGCCTACGCCCGCAACCGCCGCATCGAATTGAAGCTCACCGAGCGGTAGCCGCTCCCCGCATGCGGGGAGCGGAAGCTCTACTCCGCCGCGTCGGCCGGCTCGGCCGCGTCCGAGAACTGCAGGCTCGCGAGCCGGGCGTAGAGGCCGCCGCGTGCGGTCAGCTGCTCGTGCGTGCCCTCATCGACGATGCGGCCGGCATCCATGACGAGAATGCGGTCGGCGGAGCGCACGGTCGCAAGCCGGTGGGCGATGACGAGGGTCGTGCGGCCGCGCATGAGGCGGTCGAGGGCGTTTTGCACGGCCCGCTCGCTTTCCGCGTCGAGGGCCGAGGTGGCTTCGTCGAGGAGCAGGATGGGCGCGTCCTTGAGGATGGCACGGGCGATGGCGACGCGCTGGCGCTGGCCGCCGGAAAGCGTCACGCCGCGCTCGCCGATCTCGGTCGCGTAGCCCTGCGGCAGGGCGCGGATGAAGGCGTCGGCCGAAGCGAGCTCGGCGGCGCGCCGCACCTCGGCCTCGCTCGCATCAGTGCGCCCGTAGCGGATGTTCTCGTGGATGCTGGTCGCGAAGATGACCGGATCTTGCGGCACCAGCGCCAGGCGCCGGCGCAAGGCCGCCGGGTCGACATCCATCACCGGCATGCCGTCCACCAGGACGAAGCCGGATTGCGGGTCGTAGAAGCGCAGGAGCAGCTGGAAGACCGTGGTCTTGCCGGCGCCGGATGGCCCGACGACGGCCACCCGCTCGCCGGCCGCGACCCTGAAGGTGAGCCCGTGCAAGGCGGCGCGGTCGGTTCGGGTCGGATAGGCGAAACGCACGTCCGAGAAGGCGACCGTGCCGAGCGGCGGCTCCGGCAGGCGCCGCGGCATCGGCGGCGGCAGGATGGCCGGCTCCGCGGCGAGGATCTCGCCGAGGCGCTCAGCCGAGCCGGCCGCCTGCGCCAGCTCGCCGTAGACCTCCGACAGCTGCCCGAGGGAGCTCGCCGCGAACACCGCGTAGAGCACGAATTGCGACAGGCGCCCGGCGCTCATGTTGCCGGCGAGCACGTCCTGGGCACCGTACCAGAGAACGCCGACGACGCTCGCCGAGACGAGGAAGATTGCCGTCCCGGTGAGGAACGCGCGCGCCTTGGTGGACGTGCGCGCCGCCTCGAAGGCATCCTCGGCGGCGCCCGCAAAGCGCTCGCCGGCGGCCGCCTCCATGCCGAAGGCTTGCATGGTGCGGACGGCGCCGACCGCCTCGGCCGCATAGGCGGCCGCGTCGGCGAGCCGGTCCTGCGCGGCGCGGGCCCGCCGGCGCACGGCCCGCCCCGATGTGACCAGCGGCAGCACGATCACCGGGATGGCGACGAGGACGAGGGCCGACAGCTTCGGACTCGTCCACACCATGAGTGCGATGGCCCCCGCGAACAGCATGGCGTTGCGCAGGGCGATCGAGATGCTGGCCCCGAAAGCCGCCTTGACCTGGGTCGTGTCGGCGGTGAGGCGCGAGACGATCTCGCCGCTGCGGGCGGCGTCGAAGAAAGCCGGGTCGAGCCGCGTCAGGTGGGCAAACACAGCCTTGCGCAGGTCGGCGACGACCCTGTCGCCGAGCGTGATGACGAAGTAGTAGCGTAGCGCGCTGGCGACCGCGAGCACGGCCACGACGAGAATGAAGACGCCGAAATAGGCGTGGATGAAATGCCGGCTTTCCTCCGCGAAGCCGTGATCGACGACCCGTCGCACGGCCACGGGGACCACGAGGGTCGCGGCCGAGGCGGCGACGAGCGCCGCGAGCGCGGCGGCGATGCGGCCCTTATAGGCGAGCGCGTAGGGCGCCAGCGGCTTGAGGGCGCCGAGCGGCGCGGTCGGGCGGCTCGCGGCAGTCGCCATGGGGCGGCAATCCTCCGGATCGGCTTGTTTCGGCTTCAGAGCTGGGGTATAGCGCCGCCATCTTTCAGTGACACCCTTAAATCAGCGCCGCGGGCCGCCTGGCCGGCGAGAGGATTTGCGACCATGGCCAAGAAGGCGACCGAGCATCCCGACTACCATTACATCAAGGTGGTCATGACCGACGGCAGCGAATACGTGACCCGCTCGACCTGGGGTCAGGAAGGCGACGTCCTCAACCTCGACATCGACCCGCGCACCCATCCGGCCTGGACCGGCGGCCAGCAGCAGCTCCTCGATCGCGGCGGGCGCTTGTCGCGCTTCAACTCGCGCTTCGGCGGCATGGCCTTCGCCAAGAAGTGACCGTCGGCGCCTCGCGCGGACGGTTATCCCGGACGGAGCGAAGCGGCGATCCGGGATCTCGATCCCCAAATGGCGATGAAAAAGCCCCGCGTCGCGGGGCTTTTTCATCCCTCCGCCGTAAGCGGCGGGATGAAACTACTCCCCGTTGAAGGCGGAGCGGAGCAAGCCTTGCTGCAAAGCAACGGGGCTGTCGCGCGTCGCCGGCGTCGGCCGGTCGTCGGAGATGAGCGCATCGAGGTGGAGGATGCGGGCGTGCAGGCGGGCGGTGAGGCCGATCAGCTCGCGCAGCCGTTCCGGCAGGGTCTCGACCTCCGCCTTGGACCGCGCCGGGTCCTGATGGGTCAGCCGCACGCGGTTCTTCTCCTGCAGAGCCTGCCCGGTTGTGATCTCGCCTTCCGCCACGGCGCGCTGCACGAGCAGCCACGAGGCGACCTGCATGAGGCGGGTGGTGAGGCGCATGCTCTCGCTGGCATAGGCGAGCGCCTCGTGACGCTCCAGCTTGCGCGATTCATCGCGCCCCGGCCCGTCGAGATAAGCGGCCGTTTCCTCCACTAGGCCCATCCCCTCGCGGAACAAGGTCCTGAAGGCGTCGGACTGGACGAAGGTTTTCCCGAACGGAACCGGATCGTTCGGATCCCTGAACATCAACTCGGCTTCGTTCACGCTGGCCTCCGCGACGCGATGGCGTGCCCTTTCGGAACGCCCGCTGTCCTGTTCCCGATGGCAAACGCAACTCTAACGCCGAACGGGTCGGCCTGTCTCCGCGCAGCGCGTTTGAGGTTAACGCGCAACCGACAAAAAAAGAGCCGCCTTGCGGCGGCTCAAAGTGATAACAGGGAGGCGTCAAACAGAGTGGACAGGAGCCACTCGACATCCAGAAGACTGGATGGCCTCGTTATGAACCGAAATCCTTAAAAGTCCGTTAAGAGGCGGCCGCTCATTCGAGCGACCCGACCCGGAATGGAACAAGCGCTCACAATCTGAAGAAGGCGCTCGCCGCGTCCTTGGAAGCCTCTTTGCGGCCGCGGGCCTCCCGCAGGCGCTCGATCTCCCGCTCCAGAACCTCGATACGCTCGTCGATCTCGACAATGGACAAGGTGGAGAGATCCTGACCCACTTCGTGAGCCGCCGGCCTAAGACGCGTGAGTTCATCGGCAAAGAGGTCGATCGCCATGCTTTCCCTCCTCGAAAGTCGCGCGAGGCAAAGATAAATCCCTCCGCACGGCTTGCCAATCCCCGAAACGTCCCGGAGCCGGCCGCGAGCCTCTCGCGCGCATTGCACCCTGCCCCGCGCGTCCCTATAATCATCCTGTTTCCCTCACCTTGTGAGACGAGATGCTCCGGCTCCCCGCCGGGCCGGAGCGCAGGAGAATTTTGCCGCCCGCGACGCCGGACGTCCGGGCGATGAGAGGAGCCAATCCATGACCCAGATCCCGCTCATGCCGAAGGCGACCGCCGTCTGGCTGGTCGACAACACCTCCTTGACGTTCGAGCAGGTCGCCGATTTCTGCAAGCTCCACCCGCTCGAGGTGAAGGGCATCGCCGACGGCGAGGTTGCGGCCGGCATCAAGGGCCTCGACCCGGTCGCCAACGGCCAGCTCACCCGCGAGGAGATCGAGAAGGCGGAGGGCGATCCCGACTACCGGCTGAAGATGTCCGAGCCGAAGGTGAAGCTGCCGCAGGTCAAGCCGACGCGGAAGGGGCCGCGCTACACGCCGGTGTCGCGCCGTCAGGATCGGCCCAACGCCATCCTCTGGCTGCTGCGCAACCACCCGGAGCTGAAGGACGCCCAGATCATGCGCCTCGTCGGCACCACCAAGGCGACCATCCAGCAGGTGCGCGAGCGGACGCACTGGAATTCGCCGAGCCTTCAACCAATGGACCCCGTGACGCTCGGCCTCGCCTCGCAGATCGACCTCGATTTCGAGGTGCAGCGCGCCGCAAAGGATCGGCCGGCCGAAGTGGCGGACAGCGGCCAGACGCTGTTGCCGGCCGAGGTCTCGACCGCCGCCGAGCCGGCGCCGGCCGAGCCGTTCAGCAATCTCGAACCGCAGCGCAAGCCGGTTCCGGAGGAGAAGCTCGACGTTGATTCGGTGTTTGCCAAGCTGAAACAGCTCAAGCGGGCCGAGCCGGAGGAGTGACGACGACCCCGTTCCCAAGGCGGGAAGCGCCTGCCTTTCTTGCGCCCCATTTGGCCTAGGTTATCTGCCCGCTCCGCTTGATGATGTCGCCTGATTCTCGGTTCGAATCAGGCCCAAACGTCGCCAAGCGGGTGGATAGATGGAGTAGGCATATGCAGAAAGCCAGCCACTCCAGGCACAAGCCCTGGGACGGGGAAGCCGCGGACCTCAACACCGGCTCCGGATTGCGTGAACCTTCAGAAGAACGAATCACTCGTGGGGCACGCCGCAAGGTCCGTCCTCGCAAATCGCCGTCGATCCTGCTGACGGGAACACTCGTGGCGACGGCCGGACTAGCGGCCGGCGCGCTCATCTACCCGGATCGAGCCGCCGACATCGTCCGCAAGCAGGACTGGATGACGCCTTCGGCGGCTTGGTCAACGATCTTCCCCGATCGGAGCGCATCTCTTCCGTTCATGTCGCGCGGGGACGCGCCGACCACGAGGCCTGCGCCGACGCAGGCTGGCACGCCTCCGGGCCTGATCAACGCCGCCGTCAGCTATCCGACGAGCACGGCGAGCGTCGCCGCCAGCAAAGCCGCGCCGCGGGACCTGCCGTGGCTGCCCGAATCGGGGAAGCCTCAGGATCAGCCGGCCGTCGGCGCGACCCCGGCCCTTCTCAAGGCCGTCGCAGCGCCTCCCGAGGTCGTGGCGCCGAAGCCCGCCGCCGCGCCGGTCGAGGCAGCCCCGGCCAAGGTCGCCGTCGCGCCTCCCGAGCCGGCACCCGTGCCGAATCCGGCCCCGCCTCCGGCGGCGAGCGCTCCGAGTGACGCGGACGTCGCGGATCTGATCAACCGCGCCCGCACGCAAATCCAGGTCGGCGACATCACCGGCGCCCGCCTTCTCCTGCAGCGCGCGGCCAGCGGGCGGGAGCCGGTCGCGCTGATGGCGCTCGCCGAGACTTATGATCCGGCCATGCTGGCGAGGTGGGGCTCGCGCGGGATCAAGGGCGACGCCGCCAAAGCTCGCGAATTGTATCAGGTGGCCGCCGAAAGCGGCCTCGCCGAAGCGCGCACGCGGGTTCTGGCGGTCCGCTGACCTAGAGCATGCTGCCGAAAGGGGAAACCACTTTTCGACAGCACAGCATGCTCAACTTCTTGGAATCGATCACGCTCATGCGTTTGATCGATTCGATGTGATCTGATTGCGTTTATGGCGAAAGGCCCGCACCCGGAGTTGATTCGGGTGCGGGCCTTTGCGCTTCGATCGCACGCAGCGTGATCTACGTTCGGGCCGAGATCTCCGGTCCAGAGCCTGATGCCGAAAAGCATGTCCTCGGACTTGGTCCGAGCATGGACCCACACCCGGATCGAGTCCGGGTGCTAGCTTTTCGGCCGCACATCATGCTCAGCTTATTGGAATCGATCCCATTCATGCATTTTGATCGACTCGATCAAAACGCATCGTGATCTAGACGGCGGCCGCTTCATCGCTGCTGCCATTTCAGGAATTCGCCGAACAGCGCCTCGCGCTCCTGCGTGCTGAGCGGGCTCCCGCGCCGCGCCGTTTGGGCGTTGAGGAAGCTCTCGAACTGGCCACGCAGTTGGGCGCTGCTCTTCTCCTCGTTGGGCACGAGTCGCGCCAGGGCCTCCTCGGCCGCCGCGTAGCGCGTCCAGCCCGGCACCGTCCCGGCGACGTTGATCTCCTTCCATTTCGGCTGATGAGGCGGCTGCTGAAGCTTCTCGAACTTGGAAAAATAGGCGTCGATGAAGCGCACCAGCTTGCGATTGCGATCGCTGTTCTTCGGCCAGTTGAAGACTGCAAGAACGTTCTGCACGGCGATGGTCGGCACCTCGCCCGACTGGATAAACGCCGGATAATCCTCTTTCTTGAGGGATGTGGGCAGGTAGAAGTCGGAGAAGACGGAGCTGTATTCGACCGGCAGGAAACGGCATGCCGGATCGCTCTTGACGGAGGTGAACAGGTCGTTCGGCTTGGCGGTCACGTGGGCGATCGCCGCAAGCTCGCCCTTGCGCATCTGCTCCATGGCGATCGAGTTGTTCACGAACACCGCCTCGACATTGATGTTGAGGCGACGGAAGACGATTTGCCCGGTCAGGTTGGCGGCGCTGCCGCGCGTGTTGAAGCTGACCTTCTTGCCCTCCAGGTCCTTCAGGCTCTTATATTCCGGACGGGCGCAGATATGCACATCGTTAAGGAAGAGCGGCGAGACGTAATGAATGCGGTCGCCGATGCGCGGGATATTCAGATCGCGCTTGAAGTAATCGAGCGCATCGGATTGGGTGATCGCTGCGTCGACGCCCTTCAGATAGAGCAGGTCGCTGACGTTGCCGACGGCCCCGAAGGTGACGAGCGGGATGACGCGCAGATTGTCGCCGTCGTCGAGCACCTTAGCCATGTCGGCCGCATAGCGGATGTAGGATCCCTCGAGCAGCCCGCCGGCCAAGCCGATCGTCCAGGCGTTGATATCGTTCTTGCGGGCTTCGACGCTGGGGGGCGCCTCGGTACGCTTGGGCGCTTGCGACCAAGCGGGGGCAAGCCCGGCGCCGAGGCAGCTCATTCCCACGCATAATGCCATCCATGCACGCATGCGTCCCTCCTCACAGCTGATGGGGCGACGATTGCCGCTTAGTGGTACTTCTTTAAGGCAGCACGATCTGTGCCGGGCAATACAACGCGACGAGCGCAATCGGCTGTGGATAGGCGTCGTCGATAGAGCATGATGCCAGAGAGCGCGCCCCGCTTTTCGGGAAACGGTCACGCTCAAATGTCTTGAAATCGATCACGATGCCTGTTGATCGAATCAATCCACAGGCATCGTGATCTAAACCCCGACGGCCCGATCGCGCAGAACCTCGCCAATCTCGTCGAGGACCGCGGGATCGTCGATGGTGGCGGGCATCGTCCAGGTCTCACCGTCGGCGATCTTCTTCATCGTGCCGCGCAGGATCTTTCCGGACCGCGTCTTCGGCAGGCGGTTCACCGTGATGGCGAGCTTGAAGGCCGCCACCGGTCCGATCTTCTCGCGCACCAATCCCACCAGTTCGCGCTCGATCTCCGCATGCGGGCGGGTCACGCCCGCCTTCAGGACGACGAAGCCGCACGGCGCTTCGCCTTTGAGCGCGTCCCTGATGCCGACCACCGCGCATTCGGCGACCGCCGGATGCGAGGCCAGCACTTCCTCCATGCCGCCGGTCGAGAGGCGGTGGCCGGCGACGTTGATGATGTCGTCCGTGCGCCCCATGACGAAGACGTAGCCGTCCTCGTCGATGAAGCCGGCATCGGCGGTGGCATAGTGGCCGGGGAAGGCCGCGAGATAGCCCTCGCGGAATCGCTCGTCCGCTTTCCACAAGCTCGGCAGGCAGCCGGGCGGCAGGGGCAGCTTGACGCCGATGGAGCCCATGGCGCCCGGCGGCGCCGGCTTGCCGCCCTCGTCAAGGATGCGGAGGTCGTAGCCCGGCATGGGCGCGGTCGGCGAGCCGTATTTAACCGGCAGGAGACCGAGCCCCAGCGGGTTGCCGGCGATCGCCCAGCCGGTCTCCGTCTGCCACCAATGGTCGATGACCGGGACGCCGAGGATGCGCTCGGCCCATTGCACGGTGTCCGGATCGGCGCGCTCGCCGGCGAGGAAGAGGGCCCGGAACTTGGACAGGTGGTGCCGGCGCGGATGCGCACCGTCGGGATCCTCCTTCTTAATGGCGCGAAACGCCGTCGGGGCGGTGAACAGCGTCACGGCGCCGTGCTCGGCAATGACCCGCCAGAAGGCGCCGGCATCCGGCGTGCCGACCGGCTTGCCCTCGTAGAGGATACTCGTGCAGCCGTGCAGCAGCGGCCCGTAGACGATATAGGAATGGCCGACCACCCAGCCGACATCGGAGGCGGTCCAGAACACCTCGCCGGGATCGAGCCCGTAGAGGTTCTTCATCGACCATTTCAGGGCCACCATATGGCCGCCGTTGTCGCGCACGACGCCTTTCGGCCGCCCGGTCGTGCCCGACGTGTAGAGGATATAGAGCGGATCGGTGGCGGCGACCGGCACGCAATCGGCGGCCTTGCCGGCGGCCTTCGCGGCCGTCACCGTGTCCTGCCAGTCGAGGTCGCGGCCGGCGACGAGATCGGCCTCCGCCTGCGGCCGCTGCAGGATCAGGCAGGCAGCGGGCTTCACGCGCGAGAGCTCGATCGCCTCGTCGAGCAGCGGCTTGTACGGCACCACCCGGCTCGGCTCGATGCCGCACGACGCCGACAGGATGATCTTGGGCTCGGCATCGTCGATGCGGGTCGCGAGCTCCTTCGACGCAAAGCCGCCGAAGACGACGGAATGGATGGCGCCGATGCGGGCGCAGGCCAGCATGGCGATCGCCGCCTCGGGGATCATCGGCATGTAAAGGATGACCCGATCGCCCTTACCGACGCCGAGATCCTGCAGGACGGCGCCGAGGGCGGCGGTCTCGCGCTGCAGCTCCGCATAGGTCAGCGTGCGCCGCGTGGCCGTGACGGGGCTGTCGTAGATGATCGCCGCCTGCCCGCCGCGGCCCGCCGCCACATGTCGGTCGACGGCGTTGTGGCAGGTATTGCAGAGCGCGCCGGTGAACCAGCGGCCGTAGATCCCGGCCTTGGCGTCGAACACCGTGTCGGCCGGCCGGATCCAGTCGATCTCCCGGGCGGCCTCGGCCCAGAACCCCGCCGGATCGGCGCGCCAGCGCTCATAAGCCTCGCGGTATCGGCTCGCGCCGAGCGCGTTCATGGGCATGGCCTCCTCCCGGATCACGACACGATGGGTGGCCGTCTCGCGAGGCGGGAGCGTAGCGGGCCTCGCCCGCGCATGCCAGATGCGGCTTGTGAGCCGAAGGCGTCGCCCTTACGAAAGCTCCAGCCCTTGCCATGATCACCGATCCCTTGTTCTACGCGGCGGCCGTTCCGGCCGTAATCCTTCTCGGCCTCAGCAAGGGCGGGTTCCGCGGCATCGGGCTTCTCGCTCTGCCGATGATGGCGCTCGTCATCTCGCCGATCCGCGCGGCGGCGATCCTGCTGCCGATCCTGATCGTTCAGGACAGCGTCGCGGTGTGGGCCTATCGGCGCGCCTTCGACCGCCGCAACCTGGTCATCCTCCTGCCGAGCGCCGCGGTCGGCGTGCTGCTCGGCTACCTTCTCGCCGAATATGTCTCGGATGCGGGCATCGCCCTCGCCGTCGGCCTCTTGTCCATCGCCTTCGCCGGGCGGCAACTGCTCACTGACGCCGGTCCGAGCGTGACGCGGCCGAATCCGGGCGGCGTGGCGGCCGGCTGGTTCTGGGGCATCCTGACGGGCTTCACGAGCCTGATCGGCAGCGCCGGCGGGCCGACCTACCAGGTCTACGTCATGCCGCAGCGGCTGCCGCGGGACATCTTCGTCGGCACCGGCTGCATCTTCTTCGCCGTGCTCAACTGGATCAAGATCCCGCCCTTCTTCGCCCTCGGCCAGCTCACGCCCGAG
>DASQLE010000641.1:0-10976 GCA_035630175.1 Beijerinckiaceae bacterium | reverse complement strand
GGCCGCCGTTTCGGTCAGCCAGGCCGGCTACAACACGGTCGTCGACGTGCTGCGCGCCGGATGTCGGGCCGTGCTGGTGCCGTTCGAGGCGGGCAACGAGACCGAGCAGCGGCTGCGCGCCGAACGGCTGGTCGCCAGCGGACACGCCGAGCTGCTCCTCGAGACGAACTTGCGTCCCGTCGCTGTCGCGGACGCCGTGCGCCGCGCCCTGCGGGGCCCGCGCCCCGATTCGGCAGCGATCCGGTTCGACGGCGCCGAACGGAGCGTTGCCGTTGCCGAGCAGCTTGCCGAGAGTCGGCGGACCGACGCGCGGCCGCGCCGCAGCCGCGGAACACGCGCCGCCTGGCCGCTTCTCGACGAAGCCTTGCAGCGGCTCGCGGGCCGGCAGGCGCCGCTGTCGGTCTGGTGGCGCGACGACGACGCGGTCTCCCACACGCCGGCCCTCGACCGATTGCTTGCACTGGCGCGCCGGTTCGACGTGCCCTTGGCCGTCGCCGCCGTTCCGGCCGAGGCCGACGCATCCCTTGGCGCGCGCCTCGCCGGGGAGCCGCTCGCGCGGGTCCTGGTGCATGGGCTGGCGCATGCGAACCATGAAGGCGCGGGCGCCAAAAAGGCGGAGTTCGGCCCCGCCCGTCCCCTGTCGCGATTGATCGACGATGCCGGACACGGATTGCATCTCGCCCGAGACCGGTTCGGCGACATGCTCCTGCCGGTCTTCGTCCCACCCTGGAACCGGATCGCGCCCGAGCTCGTGCCCGCCCTGTCCAAGCTCGGCTTCGAAGGGCTGTCCACCTTCGGGTCGCGCGGCATCGGCGATCCCCCGTACGGCATCGTGCAGGTCAACACCCATGTCGATCCGATCGACTGGCACGGTGGGCGCGGGCTGAGGGCGGTGGACGCGATCCTTGCCGATCTGGCGTCGGCGCTGGCGGCGCACCCGGACGAGGGGGCTCATGAGCCGATCGGCCTCCTGACCCACCACCTCGCGCATGACGAGGCGACTTGGGCGTTCTGCGAGACGCTTCTGGCGCGGCTGGCCGTCAGCCCGATGATCCGCTTTCAGCCACCTCGGAAGATGTTTGTTGGCGCACGGACGCTCGCGACATAAGGCGGTGATCTTCCGCTCCGACTATCCTACGATAGTTCGGACCACCTGAGGTGCCGGATGGAGAAACCGCTCCTGTCGATCCGCGATCTCGCGATCGATTTTCATACCGACAGCGGCGATTTCCGCGCCGTCGACGGGCTGTCCCTCGACATCCCGCACGGCAAGACCGTGGCCGTCGTCGGCGAATCCGGGTCCGGCAAGTCCGTGACGGCGCAGGCCATCCTGCGCATCCTGCCGAAGGCGGCCCGCATCAGCGCCGGCTCCATCCGCTTCAACGATCCGGCCGCACCCGAGACGACCGTCGATATCACCGCGCTCGGCGCCGACAGCGAGCGCATGCGCGCCCTCCGGGGCGGCCGCATCGCCATGATCTTCCAGGAGCCGATGACCTCGCTGTCGCCCCTGCACACGGTTGGCGACCAGGTCACGGAAGCGCTCAGCCTGCACGCAGATGTCGGCCGCGAGGAGGCCAAGGCCCGCGCCGTCGACGTGTTCGCCCGGGTCGGCTTCCCCGACCCGAAGCGCGCGCTCGTGACCTATCCGTTCGAGCTGTCGGGCGGGCTCCGGCAGCGC
Organism: Beijerinckiaceae bacterium; assembly: GCA_035630175.1. GTDB lineage: Bacteria > Pseudomonadota > Alphaproteobacteria > Rhizobiales > Beijerinckiaceae > JAJKJG01. Next base: position 9,295 of record DASQLE010000641.1, on the reverse strand, counting down.
GCCATGATCGCCATGGCGCTCATCGCCAAGCCGGCGCTGCTCATCGCCGACGAGCCGACGACGGCGCTCGACGTGACCACGCAGGCGCAGATCCTCGACCTCATGAAGGAGCTGCAGGCCGACACGTGCATGTCGCTGATGCTCATCACCCACGATCTCGGCGTCGTCGCCAACATGGCCGACGAAGTGGCGGTGATGTATCGCGGGCGCGTGATGGAGGCGGGCAAGCGGGACGAGATTTTCCGCAACCCGCGCCACCCTTATCTGCAGGCCCTGATGCGGGCGGTGCCGCGGTTCGACATGCAGCCCGGCGAACGCCTGACGCCGATTCGCGAGGTCCGCAGCGCAGCCCTCGCTCAGAAGGCGGACGAGCCCCCTCCCCCGCAGCCCGCCGGCATCGTTCTCAAGGCCGAGCGCATCTGCAAGACCTTTACCCTGCGCTCCGGCTGGTTCAGCGGCCGCACGCGCACCATCCATGCCGTCAACGGGGTGAGCCTCGCCCTGCCGCGCGGCAAGACGCTCGGCCTCGTCGGCGAGTCCGGCTGCGGCAAGACGACTCTATCCAAGATCATCACGCGCGCCCTCGCGCCCGACAGCGGCCACGTCCTATTCGACGACGGCTCCGGGCCCAAGGACGTGCACAAGCTGGAGAACGGCGACCTCAAGGCGTTCCGGCGCGCGGTGCAGTTCATCTTCCAGGACCCGTTCTCGTCCCTCAATCCGCGCATGACGGTCTACGAGACACTCACCGAGCCGCTGCTCATCCACGGCATCGGCACGCCCGACGAGCGCTACGGGCGGGCCAAGGAGCTGCTCGACATGGTCGGCCTCGATCAGCGCTCCCTGCGGCGCTATCCGCACTCGTTTTCCGGCGGCCAGCGCCAGCGTCTCGGCATCGCCCGCGCCCTTGCGCTGAACCCGCAGGTGCTGCTCTGCGACGAGCCGGTCTCGGCGCTCGACGTCTCGGTGCAGGCACAGGTGCTCAACCTCCTCAAGGACCTGCAGGGCGCCCTCGGCCTGTCCTACCTGTTCGTCTCGCACAATCTCGCGGTGGTCGACTACATCGCCGACACGATCGCCGTGATGTGCCGCGGTTACATCGTCGAGGAGGCGCCGAAGGCCGTCCTCTTCCGCAACCCGGTTCACCCGTACACGCAGGCGCTGCTCGCGGCCGTGCCGGATCCGGACCTCGACCATCCCCTCGATTTCGCCAAGCTGCGCAACGACCGCTTCTCCGAGCCCTCGCAATGGCCCGAGCCGTTCCGGCTGACCGATTTCGACACGGGCCTGATGACCGAGATCGAGCCGGGCCACTCCGTGCGCGTCCTGACCGAGAGGGGCAGAAAGGCTGCGGCTTAGAGATGCGCAGCCGCGCCATGCGCTTTGTGTTACCGAAGCATCATAAGAACAATGGACCAACGAGGTTGGAGGGATGGACAAAGGATCAGTCGGAACGCTCCGGGGTATGCCCCACGTCAGTTCCGTCGTCGAAGAACCGCGGTCGGGTTTGCTGCGGTTCCTCCACATGAGCCTGGACCGCGTCGCGCGCGCATGCTTGGGGCTGGGCATCGCCTCTGCCCTTATGCTCGCGCCTCCGGTTATCGCTCAGACGTATGGAGAGCCGCCGTTCCTGGCCGAGCGCGTCGCCAAAGGGGAGCTCCCGCCCGTCGCCGAGCGGGTGCCGGCCACGCCCATCGTGGTCGATCTCGCGGCCAAGAACCGCAAGCTCGGGACGCCCGGCGGCGACATCGTCAGCCTCGTCGCCCGGGCGCGCGACATCCGCTACATGAGCGCCAACACCTATGCGCGCCTCGTCGGCTACGACGAGGCGCTCGAGCTGCGGCCCGATCTCGTCGAGCGGGTCGACGCGAGCGAGGCGCGCGTCTTCACCTTTGTCCTGCGCGAGGGTCACCGCTGGTCCGACGGGCAGCCGTTCACGAGCGAGGATTTCCGTTACTTCTGGGAAGACGTCGCGCTCAACAAGGAGCTCAGCCCGGCCGGGGCGCCGGAATTCATGCTCGTCGACGGCAAGCGCCCGCAGGTCGAGGTGCTCGACGCGCGCACGATCCGCTACAGCTGGGACAAGCCGAACCCGCGCTTCCTGCCGACGCTGGCGCAGCCGCGCGATCCGTTCATCTACCGCCCGGCGCATTATCTAAAGCGCTTTCACGCGAAATATGCGGACAAGGTGGCGCTCGAGGAGGCCGCGAAGGCGCAGAAGCTGAAGTCGTGGGCGGCCTTGCACAATCGCCTCGACGACATGAACGAGCAGACCAATCCCGATCTGCCGACGCTGCAAGCCTGGCGCGTGACCAACGCGGCTCCGGCCAGCCGCTTCATCTTCGAGCGCAATCCATTCTATCATCGGGTTGACGGAAACGGGCAGCAACTGCCCTATGTCGATCGAATCGTGCTCGACGTTGCGGCAGGCGGCCTCATGGCGGCCAAGGCCAATGCCGGCGAGACCGACCTTCTCGTGCGCGGCCTGACCATGGCCGATATCCCGATCCTCAAGGAAGGCGAGCGGGCCAAGGGCTACAAGACCCTGCTCTGGCCGTCGGCGCGCGGCAGCGAGATCGCCCTTTATCCGAACCTCAACACCACCGACCCGGTCTGGCGGGCGCTGAACCGGGATGTTCGTTTCCGCCGCGCCCTGTCGCTCGGCATCGACAGGAGAACGCTCAACAACGCCCTGCTGTTCGGCCTCGGCGTCGAGGGCAACAATACCGTCATGAGCGAGAGCTCCTTGTTTGCGCCGGATCTGCGCACGGCCCATGCGAGCTACGATCCGGCGGCGGCGTCCCGGCTCCTCGACGAGATCGGCCTCACAAAGCGCAACGGCGCCGGCACCCGCCTGCTGCCGGACGGCCGCGAATTGGAGATCATCGTCGAGACCGACGGCGAAGGCGGGCTCGCCGTGGACGGCCTGACGCTGATCGCCGAATTCTGGCGCGAGATCGGCGTCCGGCTGTTCGTCAAGCCGCAGGACCGCACCGTGCTGCGCAACCGCGCCTATTCCGGGCTGACCGTGATGGTGGCCGCGCAAGGGCTCGACAATGCGATCCCGACCGCGCTGATGCCGCCGACCGAGCTCGCGCCGATGTCGCAGGCGTTCTACTCCTGGCCCAAATGGGGCCAATACGTGGAAACGAAGGGCAAGAACGGCGAACCCTGCGACATCCCCGAGGCGCAGCGCCTTATCGACCTCTACAGGGAATGGATGGCGACCGGCGATGCCGAAACGCAGGCGCGCGTCTGGCGCGAGATGCTGCACAACCATGCCGACAACCAATGGAGCATCGGCACGGTCACCGGCGCTCTGCAGCCGGTCGTCATCAAGGCCGGCATGCGCAACGTGCCGACACGGGCGATCTATAGCTGGGAGCCGACGTCCATGCTCGGCATCTACCGCATGGACGAGTTCTACTGGGAGCGCGCGATGGGCCGGGAGGCGCAGGCGCGATGATCAAGTTCCTGGCCCGGCGCGTGCTCACCATGGCCGTGACCTTGCTCATCATCTCGGCTCTCGTTTTCTTCATCATCAAGCTGCCGCCCGGCGATTTCCTCACCAACCAAATCGCCGAGCTCCGCGCCCAGGGCGAGGCCGCCTCGGCCGCCAAGGCCGAGTTCCTCGTCAAGCAATACGGGCTCGACCGTCCGGTCTGGGAGCAATACCTCGTCTGGATCGGCGTGTGGCCGGGGCCGAACGGCTTCTCGGGCCTGATCCAGGGCGATTGGGGATGGTCGTTCGAATTCGACAAGCCGGTCAACGAGGTGGTCGGCGATGCGCTCTGGTTGACGCTGCTCGTCAATCTGGCGGTCGTGATCTTCGTCCACCTCGTGTCGATCCCGATCGCCATCTACTCGGCGACGCGCCAGTATTCGGTCGGCGACTACATCGCCACCTTCATCGGCTATATCGGCCTCGCCACGCCGAGCTTCCTGCTCGCGCTGATCCTGCTCTATTACACGAACCGGTGGTTCGGGGTGTCGATCGGCGGCCTCTACGATCCCTCCTATGCTGGCCAGCCGTGGACGTGGCCGAAGATACAATCGCTCCTCTCGCACCTCGTCGTGCCGACGCTGGTGATCGGCCTCAGCGGCACGGCGGCCATGATCCGCCGCATGCGGGCCAACCTTCTCGACGAGCTCGGCAAGCAATACTACGTCACCGCCAAAGCAAAGGGGCTGCCGCCGACCAAGGCGCTTCTCAAATACCCCTTCCGCATGTCGCTCAACCCGTTCATCTCCGACATCGGCAATCTCCTGCCGAGCCTCGTGTCGGGCTCGGTGCTGGTGTCTCTCGTCCTCAGCCTGCCGACGGTCGGTCCGATCCTGCTCGGCGCCCTCAAATCCCAGGACCAGTTCCTCGCCGGCTTCATCCTGATGTTCGTAGCGGTGCTCACGGTCGTCGGCATGCTGGTCTCGGACCTCTTGCTCGCCTGGCTCGATCCGCGCATCCGGGTTGGAGGGCGCTGACGTGAACGTCGAGGCGACGCCGCATCATTACGTCGACACCGCTCCGTTCGATCCCGGCGGCAGCGAGCCGATCGGCGCGGAGAGCGAGCAGTTCTACCGCGCGTCCTCGTGGCGCCTCATGTGGTGGAAATTCCGGCGCCACAAGGTCGCCGTCGCCTCCGCGATCCTGCTTTTCGCCTTCTACCTGATGGTGCCGTTCGTCGAGGTGATCGCACCCTACAACCAGACCAAGCGGCACGGCGACTTCCTGTACGCGCCGCCGCAGGGCTTGCACCTGTTCCACGAAGGGCGCTTCGTCGGGCCGTTCGTTTATCCGTATAAATTCACCTTCAACACCGAGACGTTCCAGCGCGACTACGTCCAGGACCGCACGGCACCGCAGCCGATCCGCTTTATCTGCCGCGGCGATGCTTACGACTTCTGGGGCTTCGTGCGGTTGAACGTGCACGTCGTGTGCCCACCGCGCGAGGGCACCATGTTCCTCGCCGGAACGGACCGCCTCGGGCGCGACCTGTTCTCGCGCATCATCTACGGCGCGCGCATTTCCCTCACCATCGGCCTCGTCGGCATCGCCGTATCGTTCACCCTCGGGCTCTTCTTCGGAGGCATCGCCGGCTATGTCGGCGGCTGGGTCGATCACGTCATCCAACGGATGATCGAGATCCTGCGCTCGCTGCCGGAACTGCCGCTGTGGCTGGCGCTCTCGGCGGCCCTGCCGGCCAACTGGAGCCCGCTGCTGGTGTTCTTCGGCATCACCATCATCCTCGGCCTGCTCGACTGGCCGGGGCTCGCGCGCGCCGTGCGCTCGAAGCTCTTGTCACTGCGCGAAGAGGATTTCGTGCGCGCGGCGGAGCTGATGGGAGCCTCGAAGCGGCGCATCATCGCGCGCCACCTGATCCCGAACTTCATGAGCCACCTGATCGCCTCGGCGACCCTGTCGATCCCGTCCATGATCCTCGGCGAAACGGCGCTGTCGTTCCTGGGGCTCGGGCTGCGCCCGCCGGTGACGAGCTGGGGCGTCCTGCTCAACGAGGCGCAGAACCTCGCCGCCGTGCAGCTTCACCCCTTTCTCTTGTTCCCGATCATTCCGGTGGTGCTGGTGGTGCTCGCCTTCAACTTCATGGGCGACGGCCTGCGCGACGCGGCCGATCCGTACCACTGACGCTGTCATCCCCGGCCGGAGTGCCCATCGGGTCCGGCCTTCGGCCAGCCCGACGACAGGCTACGACGTGAAGAGATCCGGGAGCACGCTATTCGGTTTCCTCGAGGCCGCGCACTCTCTCGCGAATCAGAGGATAGAGCAGGCAGGCCGCCGCTGTGGCGAACAGCACGATGCAAATCGGACGCGTGAAGAAGATCTCGGGCGAGCCCATGGATATCACGAGCGATTGGCGGAACGAGAATTCGGCCTTCTGGCCGAGCACGAGCGCGATCACCAACGGCGCGCCGGGAATCCCCGCGACCCTGAAGATATAGCCCAACGCGGTGAAGATTAGCATCAACCAGACATCCCACATCGAAGACTCGACGCTGTAGACCCCGACGACGCAAACAGTCGCCACCACCACCGGCATGATGTTGCGCGAGACTCGCAATAGCCAGATGAACAACGGGACGAGGAGGATGTTCTGGGCGAGCAGCATGAAGTTGCCGACGTACATGCTGGCGATCAAGCCCCAGGCGACATCCGGGTGCTGGGTCATCATGCGCGGGCCCGGTTGGATGCCCAATATGATGAATGCGCCGATCAGCACGGCGGTCGATCCCGAGCCGGGAATGCCAAGCGTCAGGAGCGGCACGAAGGCACCCGAGCTCGCGGCGTTGTTCGCCGATTCCGGACCCGCCACGCCTTCAAGCATGCCGGTGCCGAACTTCTTCGGCGTTTTCGATACGCGTTTTTCCAGTCCGTAGGACAGGAAGGAGGCGATCGTGGCGCCCGCCCCAGGAAGGACGCCAATAAAGAAGCCGAGAAGGCCGCCTCGCACCATAGCTCCGAAGGTGCGGCGAAAGTCTGCCCAACTCAGGAATACCTCACGCAGCCTGATCTTGGATGTCGACGTGGCGACGAACTGCGAGGGATTGATCAGGTCGTGGATCATCTCGGCCAAGCCGAACATCCCCACGACGGCGGGTATGAACCCAATACCATCGACCAGCTCCAACGTGCCCCACGTGAGCCGCGACTCGCCCGAGACCACGTCTTGACCGACGGTCGACAGCAATAGCCCCAGAAAGAGCGCCAGGAAGCACTTGATGATGTTTCCCCTGGCCAGCGTGGACACCATCACGAATGCAAGAACCATAACGGCGAAATATTCGGGCGGTCCGAAATCGAGCGCATACAAGGACAGCGGTACAGCCAGCACCGACAGGAGAACCAGGCCCAACGTGCCCGCAATGAATGAACCGACCGCCGCGACGCCAAGCGCGGCGCCCCCGCGTCCCTGCCGCGCTAAAGGGTAGCCGTCGTATGTCGTTACAACGGACGCGCTTTCGCCGGGCACGTTCAGCAGCACCGATGTGATGGTCCCGCCGTACATGGCGCCGTAATAGATCCCGGCTAGCGCGACCAGCGCGACCAGGGGATCCGCGCCAAAGGTCAGCGGCAAGAGAACGGCGATCGCAGCGCTCGGACCCAAGCCCGGCAGCACACCAACCAGTGTGCCCGCAAACGTGCCGAAAAAGCACATCACGAGCAGCCAGGGGTCCCACATCCGCGCGAAGCCGTCCCCCAACAGGCTCAACGTTGTCATGATCCCCCCGGTCCAATTAGCTGCCGAACAAGATTCCCGGCTCGAGTTGAACCCCTAGGAGGCGATCGAACCCGTAGTACAAAACCCCGCCCCAGATCAGCGCAAACGCAGCCGCCTTGTGCACCGGCCATCGCAAGACGAGCATGATATAGAGAAACGAAAATATGATTGTTCCGCCGAAGAACCCGACGAAGTAAATCGAAACAATGAAAACGGCGACAAGCGTGAAGGTGAGAACACCGGCCCTATAGTTGCGCACTGGAACCGCTCCGTCGTCCCTCCCAACAAGGCTCTCGACAACGGGAGGTGCTTCTTGCGAAGGCCAGATCGCCAGCATCCCCGCGAAAACAAGGACAGCGACTGAATAGATCACCGGCATCGCCCCAGGTCCCAGCGTGAACTCTTCGCTGACCGAGAGCTGCAGGGCGGCGTAAAGCTCGGCGACGGCAAATGCGATAAGCAGTAAGGCGATGGAACGCTCAGCGCCCAGCCATTGAGCTCGCCGCAGCATGCTCTGCTCCCAGAAGCATCACCAAGGGAGGCGGCGGGCAACCGCCACCGCCCGTTCCTCGGGCAATTCTATTTCTTAGGCGGCACGACGGTCTTGATGAACTCGATCTGCTTCTGGATGTCGGCGCGGACGTCCTCGGCCGGGATGTGGCGGATCGCCTGCGACATTTTCTTCGCATTGGCGACATATTCCGGATCCGCGTGAGCGGTCCTGATCGCATCGCGCAGTTTGGCGATCACCGCGGGATCGACAGCGGCCTGTGTTATGAACCCGCGGCTGGATGCGTTGACGTCCAGGGGGATTCCTTGTTCAGCGAAGGTCGGCACATCCGGCAGCAGGGGATTACGCTCAGATCCTCCGACACCCATCGCACGCACATCGCCACTCTGAATCAAGGGCACGGCCATGCTGACGGCCATGCCCATTGCGTTGATGTGGCCGCCGAGCAAGGCCGCGAGGGCGTCGGAAGATCCCTGGAAATTCACCGAGCGAAATTTCACTCCGGCCCTACTGCCCACTGCTAGGGCTACGAGACCGTCGAGGCTGGCGATGCCGTCCGAGCCGTAAGAGAGGCCGCTCGGATTCGCTTTGAGATAGTCCACCATCTCGGGCAGCGATTTGTAGGGGCTGCTCTTTCCAACGGCGATGATGTTGGGTTCGTAGATTATGTTGCCGAGGAACTCGAATTTCCCCAGCGGATCGAAGGGCAAGCCGCCGGTTGCGGTAACGCCAGCGATAGCAGGATAGTTGACGCTGCCCAGCGTGTAGCCGTCCGGCTTGGCGGTAGCGACGTCAGTCCAGGCAACCGCCCCACCGGCGCCTGGCCGATTTTCGATGACGATCGGCACCTTGAGAACTTTCTCCAGGGCCGGTGCGAACGTTCGGAGGTTGACGTCGATCGAGCTACCAGCAGGGAACCCGACGATCACCCTGATCGGCCGGTTCGGATAATCCTGTGCAAGGACGGGTCCGGCCAGGACCGCGGTCAAGCTCACAACGGCAGTTAAGAGACGAACGGTAGTCCGTAGCATTGCATCCTCCCTGTTTTGGCAACTGTACCTGCGCCCTTTTTGTGTGATGACTTAGAATTTGGCTGCTGACGCCGATCGTCTTTTTACCCATGCGCACCGTGTTGATGCGGGCCGAGCTTCGACCGTCGCGTAGGGCATCCTTCAGGTTGCGGCACGCGCACTCCGTCCCCCGACCTGCACGCGGATCTCGCCGTCGACAACTCGCACCGGAAAAGTCCGCAGTCGCACGTTCTTGTTCGGAAGGCTCTGACCGGTCAGAATATCGAACTGCATCCCGTGCCAGGGGCACACCAGGATTTCGTTGTTCCTTCGCCATTGAAAGCGCCAGCCAGTGCTTTCATCACACACGGATTGGCCGGTGACCGGACCCAAGCACGCAGGCCCGAACTGGTGCGGGCACATGCTGTGGAGGGCGTAGAAGCTGCCGCCCACATTATAGATTCCGATCTCGAGACTTCTGATCTGGACGATTTTGTGCTCGCCCGGTTTGAGATCGCTCGCTTGCGCGACGACATGCTCGC
>DASQLE010000640.1:0-10344 GCA_035630175.1 Beijerinckiaceae bacterium | reverse complement strand
GCGGCGGCGGGTCGACCCGGACAAGGCGGCCAAGCTGACCGACGCCATCCTGTCCGCGGCGGCGCGCGGCCAAGCCACCACGCGGCAGTTGCTGGCTTTCGCGCGGCGCAGCGCTCACGAGCCGGTCAACTTTGCCCTCGGCCCACGCGCCGGCGATCTCCTGACTCTCCTGAAGGGCTCGACGCGCGGCGACATTCAGACCGACCTCTCGGTGCCGGAGGGCACATGGCCGGTCCAGGCCGATCCCAACGCCCTCGAGGTGGCGCTGATCAACCTGGCCGTGAACGCGCGCGACGCTATGCCGGCCGGGGGCCGGCTATCGGTGACCGCGCACAACGCATCGCTTCAGGCAGGACGCGACGAGAACACGGGCCTCGCCGGCGATTACGTCGCCCTCGAGGTGCAGGACACCGGGATCGGCATTCCCGAGGAACACCTGGCCAAGATCTTCGAGCCGTTCTTCACGACGAAACCGCCGGGCAAGGGCACCGGGCTCGGCCTCAGTCAGGTCTACGGCTTCGCCAAGCAATCGGGCGGAGCGATCACGGCGAAAAGCCAGATCGGACGGGGCAGCACCTTCACCCTGTATTTGCCGCGCGCCGCCGGCGCGCCTGTCGACATGGCTCCGCCCGTCGAGCCGGGCGACGAGCTGGATGAGGGCCGCATTCTCCTCGTCGAAGACAACCGGGACGTGGCGCAAGTCACCGAGACCATGCTGACCACCGCCGGCTACACGGTCGTCTTGGCGCATGGGCCGCAGGCGGCGCTGGACATCATCGAGAGCAGCGCGCCGTTCGACGCAGTGCTGTCCGACATCGTGATGGAGGGGGGCATCTCCGGGTTCGATCTGGCCGAGCGGCTCCGCGAGCGGCACCCGGACATGCCCGTCCTGCTGATGACCGGCTACAGCGAGGCCCTGGCGACCGGAACGTCGCGCGGACTGCCCGTGCTGTCGAAGCCATTCCGTCAGGCGGAGTGGTCGCGGCCCTTCGTGCTGCAGCGCGGCGCGCTGCACCGGCCGCCTCATCGAACGTCGTGCGGCTGGCGCGCTGAGGCCGGGGGCTCCGAGCCCGCCTGCCGTTCCGCCTGGGTGCTCAACGCAAAGCGGTCAAGGAACCGCGGCCGCGAGGTTTGCGTTTTGGCGGGCGATGGTCCAAGCCTGCCCGATTCCTGCGGCCGGCCGCAATCCTGACATGACGGGCGACGTGATGACGAAGTGGGTCTACACCTTCGGCGACGGCAAGGCCGAGGGCGAGGCGAGCATGCGCGACCTCCTCGGCGGCAAGGGCGCCAACCTCGCCGAGATGTCCAATCTCGGCCTGCCCGTGCCGCCCGGCTTCACGGTCACGACCGAGGTCTGCACCTATTATTATGCGCATGACCGCTCCTATCCGGCGGAGCTGAAAGGCGAGGTCGAGACGGCTCTCGCCTATGTGGGCCGGCTCACCGGCCGCGGCTTCGGCGATGCGCAGAACCCGCTGCTCGTGTCGGTGCGCTCGGGCTCGCGCGCCTCCATGCCGGGCATGATGGACACGGTGCTCAATCTCGGCCTCAACGACACGACCGTCGAGGCGCTGGCGAAGGCGGCGGGCGACGCGCGCTTCGCCTATGACAGCTACCGACGCTTCATCACCATGTATGCGAACGTGGTGCTCGGCGTCGAGCACCATCATTTCGAGGAGGCTCTCGACGCCTACAAGGACCGCAAGGGCTACACCCTCGACACCGACCTGAAGGCCGACGATTGGAAGAGCCTGATCGGGCGCTACAAGAGCATCGTCGAAAAGGAGCTGGGAAAGCCCTTCCCGCAGGATCCGCACGAGCAGCTGTGGGGCGCGATCAGTGCCGTGTTCGGCTCGTGGATGAACGCCCGTGCCATCAAATACCGCGAGCTCAACAACCTCCCGGCCTCGTGGGGCACTGCCGTCAACGTGCAGGCGATGGTGTTCGGCAATATGGGCGAGACCTCGGCGACGGGCGTCGCCTTCACGCGCAACCCGTCGACCGGGGAGAAGGAACTCTACGGCGAGTTCCTCATCAATGCGCAAGGCGAGGACGTGGTCGCCGGCATCCGCACGCCGCAGGACATCACGGAGGCGGCGCGGAAGGCATCCGATTCCACAAAGCCGTCGATGGAACGGGCTATGCCGGACGCTTATGCGGAGCTGGTTCGCATCTACGGCGTCCTCGAGAAGCACTACCGCGACATGCAGGACATGGAGTTCACCGTCGAGGCGGGCAAGCTGTGGATGCTGCAGACGCGCAACGGCAAGCGCACGGCGCGCGCTGCGCTCCGCATCGCCGTCGACCTTGCCGACGAGGGCCTCATCTCGCAGGACGAGGCGATCGGCCGCGTCGACCCCAGCGCCCTCGACCAGTTGCTGCACCCGACCATCGACCCCCAGGCCGAGCGCAAGATCGTGGCGAGCGGCCTGCCGGCCTCGCCGGGCGCCGCGTCCGGCGAGATCGTCTTCAACTCCGACGACGCGGAAGCCGCGCGCAAGGCCGGGCTCAAGGTGATCCTCGTGCGCGTTGAGACCTCGCCGGAGGACATCCACGGCATGCACGCCGCCGAGGGCATCCTGACGACGCGCGGCGGCATGACCTCGCACGCCGCCGTGGTGGCGCGCGGCATGGGCAAGCCGTGCGTGTCCGGCGCCGGCTCGATCCGCGTCGATTACGGCCGCGGCACCATGACGGTCGCCGGCACCGAGTTGAAGAAGGGCGACGTCATCACCATCGACGGCTCGACCGGCCAGGTGCTGCACGGCGCCATCGCCATGATCGAGCCGGAGCTGTCGGGCGAGTTCGCAACCCTGATGGGCTGGGCCGACGCGGCCCGCAAGCTCAAGGTGCGCGCCAACGCCGACACGCCGCGCGACGCCGAGACGGCGCGCACTTTCGGCGCCGAGGGCATCGGCCTGTGCCGCACCGAGCACATGTTCTTCGAGGGCGACCGCATCGTCGCCGTGCGCGAGATGATCCTCGCCGACGACGAGGCGGGCCGCCGCGCCGCCTTGCAGAAGCTCCTGCCGATGCAGCGCGCCGACTTCGCCGCGCTTTTCACCATCATGAGCGGATTGCCGGTCACCATCCGCCTGCTCGATCCGCCCCTGCACGAGTTCCTGCCGCACACGGAGGCCGAGATCGCCGAGGTCTCGCGCACCACCGGCGTCAGCGCCGAGAAGCTGAAGCGGCGCGCGGCGGAACTGCACGAGTTCAACCCGATGCTCGGCTTCCGCGGCTGCCGCCTCGCCATCGCCTATCCGGAGATCGCCGAGATGCAGGCACGCGCTATCTTCGAGGCCGCCGTCGAGGCCGGCGCCAAGACCGGCAAGCAGGCCGAGCCGGAGGTCATGGTGCCGCTCATCGTCACCAAGGCCGAGTTCGACCTCGTAAAGGCGCGCATCGACGCCATGGCCGAGGCGGTCATGAAGGAGACCGGGGCGACGATCGCCTATCAGGTCGGCACCATGATCGAGCTGCCGCGGGCGTGCCTGCGCGCCCACGAGATCGCCGAGACGGCCGAGTTCTTCTCCTTCGGCACCAACGACCTGACGCAGACCGCGCTCGGCATCTCGCGCGACGACGCCGCGACCTTCCTCGGGCCCTATACGCAGAAGGGCATTTTGCCAGCCGATCCCTTCATCACCATCGACCAGGAGGGCGTCGGCGAGCTCGTGCGTATCGGCGTCGAGCGCGGGCGGCGGGTCCGCAAGGACCTGAAGCTCGGCATCTGCGGCGAGCACGGCGGCGACCCCGCCTCCGTGCGCTTCTGCCACGAGATCGGCCTCGATTACGTGTCCTGCTCGCCCTACCGCGTGCCGATCGCGCGCCTCGCCGCGGCTCAGGCGGCGCTCGGCAGCAAGGCGGCGAGCCAGGCTTGAGACGCCGCGTGGGCGGCCTCAGCCACCGCGACGTGCTGTTCCTCGCCTGCAACGCCGCCATCGGCATTGCAGTCGGGGCCCTCGTCCTGCGCTGGCCGGGCTTCGCCGCCGGCCTCGTCCCGCCGGTCCTCTGGCTCGTGCTCGGCATGGGGATCGTCGAGATCGGCGGCGCGCTCCTCCTCGGGCACGGCGGACCGCTCGTCACCTACGGCATGCGCATCCTCGGCCTCGCGACCTCCTTCGCCGCCTACGCTCTCGTCTCATCCGCGTTCGGCCACGCCTGACGGCCGCAGCGCCTGCCGCGTGACGGTCACCGCTCTGCATGGTGGCCCGCCAGGCGTGAAGACCCGCCTCACGGATTGCCGAGCAGCCGGGCTGCGGTCGCTGCGCCACGACGGCACGATCGGCTCGTTGCCGTGCTTAACGCTCTCTCAACGGAGCGCCGCTAACGATGAGGCGGGGAGCGGGGCTTGGCGGATCGGAGCGTGCGCCGGATGCGTTATCGCCGCTCGTGGATGCGATGGCTCTGCGCAACCGTGGCGCCGTGGGCGCTCGGCGCCGGCCTGCTCGTCTCGTTCACGGCGGTCGCCGGCAACGACCCGCTCAGCGGCTTCGGCGTCGGCGCCATCATGCCGGCCAACACCACGATACCGGACGCGCTGGTGCCGCTTTCGACCGCCCTCGCCGCCTCTAGCCTGAAGCTGCCGCGGCTCGGACTCGGCGCCCTCGTCGGACAACCGCCCGAGAACGGGGTGGACGAAGAAGCGCTCCGGCCCGACATGAAGGCCGGCGCCATCGGGGCCCCAGCCGTGGAGCGAGCCCGAAAAGGCGATCCGCTCGCCCCCTACCGCCCGAGCTTGAGCCGGCGCGCCAGCGACCTCGGCCTCGGCGCGGCGCCGGCCGCCGCGCGCCGGATTTTCGGCCACGAACCGGATCTGCCGCCGGCGCCGCTCGCCCCGCTCGACGGTTGGGCGCTGGACCCCGACTCGGCGCAGGTGTTCGAGCCCTACGACCCGGGCTCGACGACGACGCGCGAGGCCAATTCGGTGCAATCGCCGGCTGCCGCCGCAGCGGGCTCGACCGGGGCGGCGCGCGGAACGCGCGGTTCGCCCGATGGCGCGACGCCCGCCGTCTCCCGCGCCGCGGCGCTGTCGTCGACAACCCCGGCCGCCGCCGACGCGACCCCGGTCGAGATCGCCGCGGCGCCGGTGTCGCGGATGCCCTTCGAGAACACGCTCGACCCGGTCCGTTCGCCGCATCCGTTCGACCGGCCGCGCTACGCCGACCTTCTCGATCCCGACAAGATCAGCCGCGAGCGGAAATGCCTCGCCGAGGCCGTCTATTTCGAGGCGCGCAGCGAATCGGCCGAGGGCCAGGCCGCCGTCGCCCAGGTGATCCTCAACCGGGTGCGAAGCGGGCTCTACCCAGCGTCCGTCTGCGGGGTCGTCTACCAGAACCGGCACCGGCACCTCGCCTGCCAGTTCACCTTCGCCTGCGAGGGCAAGTCGCTCCGCATCGCCGATGCGGAATCATGGGAGACCGCGAAGCGCGTGGCGCGCGAGGTCACCGAAGGCACGACTTATCTTGCCGAGGTCGGCGGCGCGACCCACTACCATGCCGATTATGTCCGCCCGAATTGGGCGCGGCGCCTCAAGAAGATGGACGTGATCGGCCGCCACATCTTCTACAAGCTGAAGCCTGGACAGACCTGACCGCTTATTATTCCGGGGCGCACGCCGTGCGAACCCGGACCCCACGAACAAGCGCCTTGCATGTCGTCCAGTCGCGGGTTCCGGGTGCTCGCCGGCGCGAGCCCTGCAATGACCGGTTGCGCGTCGGAGTGATGGCTGGGGTGAGCGGAGCGCGTTGGCGCGCGCGGCGAGCATCGGCTAACCTGATCGACCCCAGCCTGGAACCCGTCGCATGTCCGCCTCGCCCGCCCCGGCCCGCATCCCGCCCGAGTTCGTCGTCCTGGCCGGCTGCGTCATCGCCCTGATCGGGTTCGGGCCGCGCGCCTCGGCGGGCTTGTTCCAGGTGCCGATGACGACCGAGTTCGGCTGGGGGCGCGACATTTTCGGGCTCGCCATCGCCTTGCAAAACCTGCTCTGGGGCCTCGGCCAGCCCGTCGCCGGGGCGGTGGCCGACCGTTTCGGCGCTACCCGCGTCCTATGCGCCGGCGCCCTTCTCTACGCCATCGGGCTCGTCGTCATGGCCAATGCCTCGACGCCGGGCATGCTGCATCTCGGCGCCGGCGTGCTGATCGGCTTCGGCCTCGCCGGCTGCTCCTTCAACCTCGTCATCGGTGCCTTCAGTAAGCTCCTGCCGGAAGCCTGGCGTCCGCTCGCCTTCGGCGCCGGCACCGCCGCCGGCTCCTTCGGCCAGTTCCTCTATCCGCCGTTCGGCAGCGCCCTCATCGAGGCGTTCGGCTGGCACTCGACGTTGATCGTCTTCGCTGCGAGCACTCTCCTGATCCTGCCGCTGTCGATCCCTTTGGCGACGCGCCGGCACGCGCTGACGCCGGACCGGGCGAGCCTGCCGAGCCAGTCGATCGCCCAGGCCCTGTCGGAAGCCTTCCGGCACCGCAGCTACGTGCTCCTCGTCCTTGGCTTCTTCACCTGCGGGTTCCAGCTTGCCTTCATCACCGTGCATCTGCCGGCTTACCTAAAGGACGCCGACCTGCCCGTGTGGGTCGGCGGATGGACCCTCGCCGTGATCGGCCTCGCCAACGCGGCCGGCTCCCTCGGATCGGGCTGGCTGTCCTCGCGCATGCCGAAACGGTGGCTTCTCGCCTGGATCTATTTCGGGCGCTCCGCCGTCATCCTGGCTTTCATCCTGCTGCCCCCCTCCCCGGCCAGCGCCATCCTCTTCGGCATCGCCATCGGCTTCCTGTGGCTCTCGACTGTGCCGCCGACCTCGGCGCTCGTGATGCTCATGTTCGGCACGCGCTACATGGCCATGCTCTATGGCTTCGCCTTCTTCTCGCATCAGGTCGGCGGCTTTCTCGGCGTCTATCTCGGCGGCGTCCTTTACGAGGCTTATGGCAGCTACGCCGTCGTCTGGTGGCTGTCGATCGCGCTCGGCATCGCCTCGGCCGTGATCAACCTGCCGATCGAGGAGCGCCCGGTGCAGCGCGCCGGCGCCGCGGTGCCGGCCGAGTGAACTTGCCCGGCGCGGTCCGCCGCGGCACAACGAGCCGACATCGCGGAGATCCGATGAGCACATTCAAGGCGATCGTGGTCGACAAGGCGGAGGACGGGCAGCAGGTCGCGGTGCGCGACTTCGCCGAAGCCGATCTCATGGCCGGCGACGTCACGGTGCGGGTCACGCATTCCACGGTCAATTACAAGGACGGGCTCGCCCTGACCGGCAAGGCGCCGGTGGTGCGGCGCTTCCCGATGATCCCCGGCATCGATTTCGCCGGGATCGTCGAGACCTCCTCGCACGCCGATTTCAAGCCCGGCGACGCGGTCGTGCTCAACGGCTGGGGGATCGGCGAGACGCATCTCGGCGCCTATGCCGAGAAGGCCCGCGTCAAAGGCGATTGGCTGATCCCGCTGCCGCGCGGGCTCTCGCCGGCCGAGGCGATGGCGGTCGGCACGGCCGGCTACACCGCCATGCTCTGCCTCCTTGCCCTCGAGCGGCACGGCCTTGCGCCGGGGCGCGGACCGGCCGTCGTGACCGGCGCGGCGGGCGGCGTCGGATCGGTCGCGATCGCCATCCTGGCGGAGGCAGGCTGGCGCGTGATCGCCTCAACCGGCCGCCCGCATGAGGCCGGCTACCTGAAGGAGCTCGGCGCGGCCGAGATCATCGACCGGCAGGATCTCGCCGGCCCCGCTCGCCCGCTGGCTAAGGAGCGCTGGGCCGCCGGGATCGACTCGGTCGGCTCGCATACCCTCGCCAACGTCCTGTCCATGACGGGGGAGAACGGAGCCGTCGCGGCGTGCGGGCTGGCGCAGGGGATGGATTTGCCGACCTCGGTAGCGCCGTTCATCCTGCGCGGCGTCGCCCTCCTCGGCGTGAATTCCGTGACGGCGCCGAAAAGCCTCCGCAGCGAGGCGTGGGACCGCCTGGCCCGCGATCTCGATCGGGACAAGCTTGGCGCCATGACCACGACGATCCCCTTCGAGCGGGTCATCGAGGCCGGGCAGGACATTCTCGAGGGTCGCGTGCGGGGGCGGCTCGTCGTCGAGATCACGTGAAGGAACCTCGGCGACACCATCGGATTGATTTCTCATGAGCAGCGCGTTCGTCAAGGAAGCCGAAGGCGGCGAAGCCTTCGAGGATCTGCCCGACCGGCCGATCAGCCCGCATCCCAATTTCGTCACCTCGGAAGGGCTCGCGCTCATGGAGGCGGAACTGACGCGGCTGCACGCGGAGCATGCGGCCGCGCAAGCCGCCGACGACAAGATCGCCCTCGCCAAGACGTCGCGGGACCTCCGCTATTGGACGGCGCGGCGCGCTTCGGCCCAGGTGGTCGATCCGCCCAAGGATGCCTCCGAGGTGCATTTCGGCGCGACCGTCGCGATCGAGCGGGACGACGGCCGCCGGCAAACCTTCCGGATCGTCGGCGAGGACGAGGCCGACCCCACCAAGGGCTCGATCTCCTATGTCTCGCCGCTGGCGCAGGCCCTGACGGGCAAGGGCGTCGGCGATGTCGTGCATGCCGGCGGCTCCGACGCGGAGATCGTCGCCATCACGTGATCGTGACGGTCATGGTGCTCAGTCGTGCGCACCAAGCGCCCGCTCAGACGTTCCAACCGGCCTGCTCAAAATGCCACAACAACCCAGATTTCCGTGCATGACGGCGTCCGCGTCAACCATTTGCTGATATGAGGCGTGGGACTTTGCGCAGAATCGCGCGACCAACCATGCCGAGTGAATCCTCCTTCCCTGCCGAGACCGACCACGCCGAGGCGGCGGGCGCTTTGTCCGATGGCGCCGCCGACGCGGCCGGCAGCGCTTGTCCGCCTGCCTCTGCCGGCCTCTCGAACGATTACCTGAACCATTACAGCGAAGTCCTCATGCTGATCGAGATGGTCGGCGACGACCCGGCGGTCGCGGCCGATCTCGCGGACTGGCAGCCGGTCGATTATCGCACCTATTTCGGCGCGTCCGATCTGCGCCGCGCCGCCGACGCCCTCGCGGCCTATGATGCGCTGCCGGACGTCAGCCGCCTCGCCTTCGAGAAGCTGGTGGCGGCGATGGACGCGCTCGCGAGCATGGCGGTCTTCGCCCTGCAGCCGCCGACCGACCCGGCGACGGCTCCGGTCGTCGTCGACGCGACCGCTCCGGCGCTGCGGAGCCTGATCGCCCGGGCGGGCGCCTTCCTCAACAGCGGCGGGCAGATGCTTCCGCCGGACGGCGAGGCCGGCGAGGCGCAGATCGCCATCGACCGCGTCCTCGAGCGTGCCGCCCAGCGAGTGGATCTTGAGATCGGCTGATCGAACCGCCGCGTGATCTACAGCCAGCGCTTCCAGCGGAAGAATAGATACGGCGCCACCGCCGCGATCACCATCATGACGAGGGCCATGGGATAGCCCAGCAGCCAGCGCAACTCGGGCATGTGCTCGAAGTTCATGCCGTAGATGGACGCGATCAAAGTCGGCGGCATGAAGACGACGGCGACGACGGAGAATAGCTTGATGATGTCGTTCTGCTCGATGGTGACGAGGCCGAGCGTCGCGTCGAGCAGGAACTGGACCTTGTTGCTTAGGAACGTCGCATGCTCCTCGAGCGACTGCACGTCGCGGATCGCCGTCCGCCATTCGCCCTGGAGGCTCGCCCCGCCGCGCGGTCGCGGCATGCTGGCGGACAGGAAGAGCAGCACGCGCTCGACCGAAACCATGCTTTCCCGCACCTTGGAGATCACGTCGCCCTTGCGGCCGAGACCGCGCAAGGCGCCGCGGAATCCGGCCGCGCGCCGCACGCCGCGCCGGTCGGTCTCGAACACGGAGCGCGACAGCTTGTCGATGTCGCCGCCGACGGCGGCGAGAACTTCGGCGGCGCGATCGATCACCGTGTCGATGAGACCGTCGAGGACCGCCTCGGGCCGATGCCTGCATCCCCCCGGCTTGACGGCGCGGGACGCGAACATCGCGAACGAGCGCGGCTCGTCGTAGCGCACGGTGACCAGCGCACGCTCGGTCAGGATGAAGGTGACGTCGACGAGCTTCGGCTGCTCCGTCTCGGCGTGACAGATGACGCGCGCCGTCATGTAGCGGGCGTCGTTCTCGCGGTAGAGAATTTCCGACGGCTCGATATCGGCCATCTCCTGCCGCGTCGGGATCGAGATGCCGAGATGGGCCTCGACGAGACGGTCCTCCTCCCGGGTCGGCTCGACGAGATCGATCCACAGCGCATCGGCCGGGATCGGTTCGTCGGGCTGCCAGGCGGTGCGGTTCAGGGACTCGGCCGAGCCGGCTGCCACCGGTCTATGGATCAGGATCATCGGGGCGGA
>DASQLE010000639.1:0-5758 GCA_035630175.1 Beijerinckiaceae bacterium | reverse complement strand
GCGCGGTAGGTGAGCCCGAAAATCGACGGCAGGACGAAGCCGACGAGGTTCAGATGCGCGTGAACCGGCGCGAGCTGGAAATCGTGCGCGATGCCCATGCCGATGCCGAGCGACAGCCCGACGAGAAGGCACAAAACCGCGAGGAGGAGAAAGGATACGTCGATGCGAGCCATGGCAGTCAACCCTGTTGTGGGATCGCTGAGCAATCCGGCCGCGGCTCTAAGCGGATGCGGCGAGACCGGCAATAAAAATAGGGTTTCGCAAGTATTTCATTGGTTTCCGGACGATTTCGACGCGCGGCGGAAGCTACGGAGCGGGACGGGCCGCGCGAGGGTGCTTCGCTGCGCCCGCAGGCGCTAGATCACGCTGTGTTTTGATCGGAACGATCAGAACGCAAAGGATGTGATCATTTCGAAGGTGAGCATGCCGTGCCCACGAAAAGTGGTTTCCACTTTTCGGCAGCATGCTCTAAAAGCCCGGCATCTTCAAACGAGAGCCGCGCCCGCCGCGGCGCCGTCCAGCCGCGAAAAGGGGTCATCTGCCATGCGCGTCTATTACGATCGCGACGCCGACATCAATCTCATCAAGGGCAAGAAGGTCGCCATCGTCGGCTACGGCAGCCAGGGCCACGCCCATGCCCTGAACCTGCGCGATTCCGGCGCCAAGGACGTGGCCGTCGCCCTGCGCAAGGGCTCGCCGTCCGCCAAGAAGGCCGAGGCCGAGAAGCTGCCTGTGAAGGAGGTCGCCGAGGCCGCCAAATGGGCCGACGTGATGATGATGCTCACCCCCGACGAGCTGCAGGCCGACATCTACCGCGACCACATCCAGGCCAACATCAGGAGCGGCGCCGCGCTCATGTTCGCGCACGGGCTCAACGTGCATTTCAACCTCATCGAGCCGCGGCCCGACATCGACGTGCTGATGGTCGCTCCCAAGGGGCCCGGACACACGGTGCGTTCCGAATACGGGCGCGGCGGCGGCGTGCCGTGCCTCATCGCCATCCACCAGGACGCCTCGGGCAACGCCCACGACCTCGGCCTGTCCTACGCGTCGGCCATCGGCGGCGGCCGCGCCGGCATCATCGAGACGACCTTCAAGGAGGAATGCGAGACCGACCTCTTCGGCGAGCAGGTCGTCTTGTGCGGCGGCCTCGTCGAGCTGATCAAGGGCGGCTTCGAGACCCTGGTCGAGGCTGGCTACGCCCCCGAGATGGCCTATTTCGAATGCCTGCACGAGGTGAAGCTAATCGTCGACCTCATCTACGAGGGCGGCATCGCCAACATGAACTACTCGATCTCGAACACCGCCGAGTTCGGCGAATACGTCACCGGCCCGCGCATCATCACGGAGGAGACCAAGGACGAGATGCGCCGGGTGCTGAGCGACATCCAGTCGGGCAAGTTCACACGCGACTGGATGCTCGAGAACCGCGTCAACCAGACCTCCTTCAAGGCGACGCGCGCCCGCATGGCCGCGCACCCGATCGAGGAGGTCGGCGAGCGCCTGCGCGGCATGATGCCGTGGATCAAGCAGAAGGCGCTCGTCGACAAGAGCCGCAACTGACAGCCGTCATCCCGGCCGGCGCGCGGCTCGTCATTCTCGGGCGGCGCCCAGCGCCGACCCGAGGACCTCGTGCAGGATAGAGCACCTTCAGCGCGCCATTCTCGTCCCGAGGCTTCGGCTCTCCGCTGAGCTCCGGCCGAGGATGACGCAATCATCAACCGATCCCGTGCGTTCGCGGATAACCGCTCGGCTCGGGCGAGTTCCAACCCGCGAGCGCACCCTCGTGCGGCCGCAGGATCTCGACCTTGAGCGGGAAGCATGCGGCGATGTCGCTCGAATGCGTCGCGCTGCAGTCCCCGCCTGGGCACGCCGAGAGCGCGCCGAGCAGATCGATCTCGGCGAAGAACTCGATGAAATCGCTCGGCCGCACCGGACTCGCCTTCATGAAATACTGATGCGTGTCGCGCGTGAAGCCCGTGCACATGAAGACGTTCAGCACGTCGTGGACCATGAGTTCCGCCTCGCGCACGTCCATTCCACGATGGGCGGCGAGCGCCCGGGCGAGGTTCGAGTGGCAGCAATGGTGGTAATCGCCGCCCGACAGCAACCGGTTGGTGTAGGGGTCGCAGCGCGTGCCGATGACGTCGTGCACGCCGGCGCCGTCCTCGTCCCAGCCGTACCAGGCAAGCGTGTCATGGGTGATCGTCGCCATCGGGCGCAGATAGGGCAGGGTGCTCCACAGCCGGTCGCCGGTCGAGACGTGCGTCGCGTGCAGCGCGCGCGTCTTGCCGCTGAAGAAGCGCTCGCCGAGATCGTGGTCGCTCCACAGGTTGAGATCGCCGACCTGCGGCCCCTCGATGCTGACGATGCGAAAGAAATGACCCTTGGGAACGCGGAAGGCCCGGGCATCGCGCGGCGGAACGATGATCTCGGCGATCGTCGAGAGACGCTGTCGCGCGTCATCGAGAAGGTCCCGGTCCGGCTGCGGCAGCGTTCCAACGGGATAGACGACGACCGGCGGCGAAGTCCGCCGGGCCTGCGCGTCGTTGGGGGCAGGGGAGGCGGCTCGCCGCATGGCAATGTCTCCGAACGCAACCGGCCCCCCGATACACCACGTCGCGCGGCCGAACCAGGCTGGTTCATCTTGCCTCTGCTAACCCGCTTGTCTAACAGCGCGGTTCTCGAAAACGGAGCGAAGGCCGGTTCCGGGCGATCCGGCTTTCCCCGCGCGTCGAGTCCTGCGACAATCGCCGGGCCGCAAGGGAGGCCATCATGACGGACCGCAGCCAGATGGAGAAGCTCCTCGCCGATACCTATGCGGCCCGCAAGCGGGGCGATCTCGATGGCGTCTGCGCGTGCTTCGCCGACGATCCGTCCTTCGTCATGGCCGGCGCGCGTGAAGCCAGCCCGATCGCCGTCCAGTGCACCGACGGCGCGACCTTCCGCACCGTCATGAGCGGCTTGATCGCCACCTTCGAGTGGCTCGATCAGCAGATCCTGGCCATGGTCATCGACGGCCCGAGGGCTGCCGTCCACTGGCGCGGCCGCATCCGTTCGACCATCACCGGGGAGGAGGTCGTGACCGAGCTTGTCGACGTGATCACCGTGCAGGACGGCAGGATCCAGTCGTTGATTGAGTTCGCCGACACCGCCCTCGCGGCGAAGCTGATGGTCGCCGATGCGGCCGCCGGCGAGAGGGCCCTCGTCTGACCGTGTCGCCGCATTTCCGCCTGACGACCGCCCGATGAGCCCGGCGGCGATACAGATGCCGGCGGCGCGCAGCGACGCCGCTCCGGCTCGCGCCCCGGCCGTTGCCCTGTCCGGGCTGTCGATCGGCTTTGCCCTCAAGGAAGGCGGGCGCTACACCGCCGTCGAGGCGATCGACCTCGCCGTCGCGCCGGGCGAGTTCGTTGCCATCGTTGGCCCGACGGGATGCGGAAAGTCGACGCTCCTCAACGCCGCCGCGGGACTGTTGCGGCCCTCCGCCGGCACGGTCGCCATCTTCGGCGCATCGCTGGCCGGGCTCAACACGCGCGCCGGCTACCTGTTCCAGCAGGACGCCCTGATGCCGTGGAAGACGGCGTTCGACAACGTCGCCGTTGCGCTCGAGCCCCAAGGCGTGCCGCGCGCCGAGGCCGGCTGGCGGGCGCAGGAATGGCTGCGGCGGGTCGGCTTGTCGGCCTTCCTCGAGCGCTACCCGCACATGCTCTCGGGCGGCCAGCGCAAGCGCGTCGCCCTGGCGCAGATGCTGATCCGCGACCCCGAGATCCTGCTCATGGACGAGCCGTTCGGGCCGCTCGACGCGCAGACCCGCCAGATCATGGGCAACCTCCTGCTCGACCTCTGGGCGGCCAACCGCAAGGCGGTGATGTTCGTCACCCACGACCTCGAGGAAGCGATCGCGCTCGCCGACCGCGTCGTCGTCATGTCGGCGGGGCCGGCGGCGCGGCTGATCGGCGATTTCCGGGTCAGCCTGCCGCGGCCGCGCGACATCGCCGAGGTGCGCCTCGAGCCCGCCTTCCACGGCATCCATAAGGAGATCTGGGCGCAGCTGCGCAGCGAAGTGCAAAAGGCCTACGCGCAGGGGGAGGGAGGCGCGTGAGGCGGCGCCATTTGTCATTCCGGGGCGGCCAAAGGCCGAACCTGGAACCCACGCACAAGCTCGGCGCGTATCACACGGTCGTAGGTTCCGGGCTCTCGCGGCGTTTATCATCGGGCCGGCCGAAGGCCGGACCCGTTGGCGAGCCCCGGAATGACGGAGCAGAGAGATGAGCCGCAGGAAGCTGCTCGCCTGGCAGGCTGGAGTTGGGCTCGCCATGCTCCTGCTGTGGCATGTGCTGACGGTCTACCCGATCATCGGGGCGCCGCGGCAGATCCAGTTCTTCTTCTCGACTCCGGTCGACGTCCTGGCGCGCGTGTGGCGGGAATTCGCAAGCGGCGAGATCTGGTATCACCTTTACGTCACGCTGCTCGAAACGCTGCTCGCTTTCGCCTTCGGAGCGGCGGGCGGCATCTTGTTCGGCTTCCTGTTCGCGCGGCGCGAGTTCCTGGCGGCGGTCTTCGATCCCTACATCAAGGCCGCCAACGCCCTGCCGCGCGTGGTCCTGGCGCCGATCTTCGCCTTGTGGTTCGGCCTCGGCATCTGGTCGAAGGTGGCGCTCGGCTTCACGCTCGTGTTCTTCATCGTCTTCTTCAACGTCTACCAGGGCGTGCGCGAGGTCAGCCCGGTGGTGCTCGCCAATGCCCGCATGCTCGGCATGAACGAGCGCCAGCTCCTGCGCCACGTCTATTGGCCGGCGGCGCTGAGCTGGATGTTCTCCTCCCTGCACACGTCGGTCGGCTTCGCCCTCGTCGGCGCCGTGGTCGGCGAATATCTCGGCTCTTCGGCCGGGCTCGGCTACAAGATCCAGCAGGCCGAGGGGGTCTTCGACGTCACCGGCGTCTTCGCCGGCATGCTCATCCTCGCCGGCTTCGTCATCGTCATCGACAGCTTCGTCACCCTGATCGAAAAACGCCTTCTGGCCTGGCGCCCGGCGCCCTCGGCGAGCGTCGCCTAGGGCCAGGTCGTTGCGTCTGGCGCGCCGCGCGCGACTGGCCTAACTTGCGGCCCAACAGACAAGAAAGGGAGGTCCCGATGCACGCTCGCCGGATCGTCATAGGCGCCGCCGTGCTACTCGGCCTGTGCGCGCAGCCGCCGGCCGGGGCGAGCGAACTCGGCCCGATCACCTTGCGCGGCATGGGCTCGTTTCATATCGGCGGGCGCGAGGTCACGATCTCGGGGCGTCCGGTCAAGGAAGTGCTGTTCGCGCCGGGCGGGGTGCCGGCCAAGGTCGACCCCAACGGGGTCTACCAGGCCGAGCAGATGTATGTGCAATATTTCCTGCCCGCCGAGCGGTCAGGCACGGTGCCGCTGCTCCTGTGGCACGGCGGCGGCCTGACCGGGGTCACCTACGAGACGACGCCGGACGGGCGCGAAGGCTGGCTCACCTATTTCCTGCGCCGCGGCTGGGACGTCTACAATTCCGACGCGGTCGAGCGGGGGCGCGCCTCCTGGGCCATGTATCCGGACATTCTTCAGGGCGAGCCGGTCTTCCTCACCAAGGAGAACCCCTGGGAGCGCTTCCGCATCGGCGGCCCCGGCTCCTACAGCGAGAACCCGGCGCAGCGGAAGGCGCTGCCGGGCAGCCAGTTTCCCGTCGAAGGCTACGACAATTTTATCAAGCAGGTGGTGCCGCGCTGGACCACCACCGATTTC
>DASQLE010000638.1:0-2041 GCA_035630175.1 Beijerinckiaceae bacterium | reverse complement strand
ATCGTGTGGAGCGAAGGCGGCGATCCGCGCGCCGTCGTCGAGGCGCGAGGCCTCAGGCAGGTCACCGACACGGGCGCCATCGAGACGGCCGTCGACGCGATCATCGCCGCCAATCCCGACAAGGTCGAGCAGGCCAAAGCGAAGCCGACGCTGCTCGGCTGGTTCGTCGGCCAGGTCATGAAGGCGACCGGCGGCAAGGCCAATCCGCAGGCCGTCAACGAGCTCTTGAAGGCGAAGCTCGGCATCGATTGAGCGATGATCGTCTTCCGCGACGTCGAGCGGAGCGACCTGCCGAAGGTCGGGGACCTATTGGTCGTCACATGGCACGCGACCTACGATGCGATCCTCGGACCCGCCCGGGTGACCGAGATCACCGAGAGCTGGCATTCGGTGGCCATTCTCGGGCGTCAGCTCGGCGTTCCGGAGACCGCGTTCCTGCTGGCCGAGGATCGCGGCGATGTCGTCGCTGCCGCTTATGCCACGGCGGCTGAGAATGGCTCGATCATGCTGCGGCAGCTTTACGTCCTACCCTCCGCGCAGGGGCGCGGGACGGGGAGGGTGCTGCTGGACGAGACGGTGGCGCGCTTTCCCGGCGCGCCGAGCGTCAGACTCGAGGTCGAGCCCAAGAACGTCTCCGCCATCCGCTTCTATGAACGCAACGGCTTCCGGCCCATCGCGACTGCAGCGAGTTGCGGCGGCCGCTCGGATCTCGCGGCTCTGATCATGGAGAAGGCGCTGACGCCGTCGGCACGGCGGTCGCGGGAGGGATAATGCACGCGCGCCATGACATGCGCCGCGGTTTCGGATAGGGCTCGCCCCATGACAGAATCGAAGGCCCATGCGGTCGCGGTCGGCGGCGTCCGCTTCGGCAACGACCTGCCGCTGGCGATCATCGCCGGCCCCTGCGCCATGGAGAGCCGCGACCACGCGCTCGAGACGGCGGCGGCCCTCAAGGAGATCGCCGAGCGGCTCGGCCTCGGGCTCGTCTACAAATCGTCCTTCGACAAGGCCAACCGCACCTCCTCGGCGAGCGCCCGCGGCATCGGCCTCGGGGAGGCCTTGCCGATCTTCGCCGAGATCAAGGAGCGCCTCGGGCTGCCGGTCGTCACCGACGTGCACGAGATCGAGCAATGCGCGCCCGTCGCCGAGGTGGTCGACATCCTCCAGATCCCCGCTTTCCTGTGCCGCCAGACCGACCTCCTCGTCGCCGCGGCGCGCACGGGGCGCGTCGTCAACGTCAAGAAGGGCCAGTTCCTGGCGCCGTGGGACATGGCCAACGTGGCGAAGAAGATCACCGAATCCGGCAACCCCAACGTGATGGTGACGGAGCGCGGCGCCTCGTTCGGCTACAACACCCTCGTGTCCGACATGCGCGCCCTGCCGATCATGGCCGAGGCAACGGGCGCGCCGGTGATCTTCGACGCCACCCATTCCGTGCAGCAGCCCGGCGGCAAGGGCACGACCTCCGGCGGGCAGCGCGAGTTCGTGCCGGTGCTGGCGCGGGCGGCCGTCGCCGTCGGCGTCGCCGGGGTGTTCATCGAGACGCACGGGGATCCGGACCGGGCGCCGTCCGACGGGCCCAACATGGTTCCGCTGCGGGACATGGAGGAGCTCTTGCGAACGCTCATGCGCTTCGACGAGATCGCCAAGTCCCGTAGCGTTGCATGAGGTGACCCGAGCATGATGCCGAAAAGCATGTCCTCGGACTTGATCCGAGGATGAACTCACACCCGGATCAAGTCCAGGTGCAAGCTTTTCGGATAAACATCATGCTCAACTTCTCGGAATCGATCACGTTCATGCGTTTTGATCGATGCGATCAAAACGCATCGTGCTCTATCGCCGCGCGAGCCCCGCCATTTTCCGCCTCCTCGCTGTTCTGAGCCTCGTCGCGTTCGCGTCGTCCCTGTCGGTCCGCGCCGTCGATCCCGTGATCCCGCTGGTGGCGGCCGACCTCGCCGTGAGCACCGCCACCGCCGCCCTGCTGTCGACGGCGTTCGAGCTTCCCTACGCCCTGACCCAGCCGATCCTCGGACCGGTC
>DASQLE010000637.1:0-2200 GCA_035630175.1 Beijerinckiaceae bacterium | reverse complement strand
CCTCCCTCCGGCGGTCGAATGTCCCGACACGCCGGGGGTCGTCATGGCCTCGATCAGAACCGGATGCAACCGGCGCGGCGCCGCCAGGAGCTCGCCGTGGACCGGCTCGGCCCCGTTATAGGCGAGCGGGGCGCCATCGAGGCCGGTCAGGAGCGCTCCCGCCTCGCGCAGGATGAGGTCGCCGGCGGCGATGTCCCAGTCATGGGCGTTGGACGAGACGAGGCCGGCATCCACCGAGCCCTCGGCAACACGGGCGAGCCGGAGAGCGAGGGACGGAATGCGCGGCGCCCGCTTCAGGCGGCCGAGGCCGCGCTCGAGATGGTCGACCATGGTCTTCGGTCCGGTGACGCTGATGTCGGCCGGATCCGCCGCGGGCGATCCTTCGAGACGCACGCCGTCCCGCCAGGCGCCGCCGCCGCGCCGCGCCTCGTAAAGGGCGTCGTGGGCCGGCGCGTGGACGATGCCGAGCAGCGGCCGATCCCCGGCCAGGAGGGCGATGGCGATCGACCAGTCATGGCTGCCGGACAGGAAGGCGCGCGTGCCGTCGATGGGATCGACGATCCAGACGAGCTCGCGGCCGAGCCGCGCCGCGTCGTCGGCGGTCTCCTCGGACAGCCAGCCGGCCTCCGGCAGCCTTCCAGAGAGCCGCTCCTTGAGAAAGGCGTCGACGGCCATGTCGGCCTCGGTGACGGGCGAGCCGCCGTCCTTCGACCAGACGCGCGCCGACGTCTTCAGCCCCGAGCGAAAATAGGCGCTCGCCATCGTGCCAGCCTCGCGCGCCGTGTCCCGCACGAAAGGCATCAGGTCGCGGGCGAGGTCGTCGACGGGATTCATGGGCGGGGTCATCGCAAACCGGCTTTCCGGCCTGAACGTCGCCGGCCGTAATGGCCGGAACAAGGAGCGGCTCGGCGGCCGCAAGTGCGGCGCAGAGGCGGGCGGCGCGGGCGTTTCCGGTCCTTAAGGGGCCGGACTCGCGGAGGTCAAGGTCGGGCGAAGGGCGCGGGCCCGCTCACGGGTACAAGGAAGCGTTGAGCATGCGCACCGAAACCCCTGCGGTCACGAATCCTTAACTGTCGCTCTTAAGCCGGCGGCGTCAGGCCTTGCGGCATATGGGGGCACGCACGAGCGGTTCGACCCAAGAAACCGCCGGCAGCCTCGACAGGGCGTCAGACATGACCGCGTTTCATCCCCCCGCCGGGGCGGACTCCCCGTGCGATCCCGAATCGGCTCCGGGCCCGGCCATGGCCGGCCGGATCGATTTTCCCGGCCGCATCGCCGGCCTCCCGGACGCGCTGATCGGCGGCCTCGGAATCCGCCCGGCCGGCCTCGCGCTCCGTCTCGACGAGCGCGCGCCCGACGACGACGATTTCGAGATCGCCCTCGTCGACGACGACGGCGAGACCCTGATGAGGCTCGGCCGCTTCGACGAGAACGAGGTCGTCGCCGTTTGGCGCGAGCTCGCGGCGACGACCGGCTTTCCGCTCCTGACGCAGAGCGAGGACGGCGCCGTCCAGCATCCGTTCCCGCAAGTCGGCCGCGTCCGGCTCGGCCGCATCCGCATCCGCCGCCGCCACGGTCTCCTCAACGGCCGCCGGCCGCGCTTTCTCGTGCGCCGCAAGACGACGCGCCTGCCGCCCCGCCCGACGGTTCATCGCGAGGACGAGATCATCGGCAGCCGCGTGTAGCGGAAGCAGGCCACCAAGGCGTCGACTCTCGGTCGATACCTTGATGCGCGCGGCCTTCGCCCCGAACGCCGCCAGGATCGTCCGATGGTCCTTTTCGGAAGCGGCGCAATCAGCGCTCGACCCATTGGCAATCAAGCACGGACTGCCGCGGTGCCGGCAGTCACCAGCCCGGCTCGCGCCGAATAGGCGGCGGCGAGCTGAAGCGCAACGAACAGCCAATGCAGAGACGTGGTGACATAACCGGCCGCTAGCATGTCTGTGGCGATGAAGATCCGCCAGAACACCAGATTGGACGTGCCAAGGAGGACATGCACCATTGCAGCGGTCAGATGCCACGGCCGCGCCGGTTCGGCGCGCCACAACAACACGCCGATGATGAAGGCGAGCCCATGCGCCTCGACGAAGCCGATCGCGGCATGCGGCGCCGAGCCGAGGATGGCCGTCTGCGGCCCGATCGCGAGAAAAGCGCCAGCAAGATCGGCCCACATTCCCCCGCAGGACGCGATCAGGAGAAA
>DASQLE010000636.1:0-5520 GCA_035630175.1 Beijerinckiaceae bacterium | reverse complement strand
GCGACCTGCAGGACATCCTCACCTGCATCCGCGAGAAGGTGACGATCGACCGCGCCGGCCGCAGGCTCGAGGTCAATGCCGAGCGCTACCTGAAGCGGCCGGCCGAGATGGCGCGCCTGTTCCGCGACGCGCCGGACGCCGTCGCCGAGACGCAGCACCTTCTGGCGCGCATCGATTTCTCGCTCGACGACCTTCGCTACGACTATCCCGACGAGCCCGTGCCGCCGGGCTGGGAGGCCGCCGATTGGCTCGAGGAGGTGACCTGGCGCCGGGCGGCCATGCGCTATCCGGGCGGCCTTCCCGATCGCGTCAAGGGGCAGCTCGAGGAGGAGCTCGCCCTCATCAAGCGGCTCCAATACGAGCGCTACTTCCTCACCATTCTCGACATCGTCCGGGTCGCCGAGGACAAGGGCATTCTCTGCCAGGGGCGCGGCTCGGCCGCCAACTCGGCCGTCTGCTACGTGCTCGGCATCACCGCGGTCGACCCGGCCGAGAACGACCTGCTCTTCGCGCGCTTCGTCTCCACCGAGCGGCGCGAGCCGCCCGATATCGACGTCGATTTCGAGCATGAGCGGCGCGAGGAGATCATCCAGCACATCTACGAGAAATACGGGCGCGACCGGGCCGGCATCGTCGCGACGGTGATCTCGTACCGGCCGCGCAGCGCCATGCGCGAGGTCGGCAAGGCGCTCGGCCTCACCGCCGACGTGACCAGCCGTCTCGCCTCGACGCAATGGGGCAGCTGGGGCAACGAGATCCGCGACGCGCATGTCCGCCAGGCCGGGCTCGATCCCGACAACCCGCTCATCCGTCAGGCGCTCGGCCTGGCGGGGCGGCTGCTCGGCTTTCCGCGCCATCTCTCCCAGCATGTCGGCGGCTTCGTCCTGGCGCGCGGGCGGCTCGACGAGCTCGTGCCGATCGGCAACGCGGCCATGAAGGACCGCACCTTCATCGAATGGGACAAGGACGACATCGACGCCCTCGAGCTGATGAAGGTCGACGTCCTGGCGCTCGGCATGCTCACCTGCATCCGCAAGAGCTTTGACCTCCTGCGCCAGCACGGGATTGGCGACTACGCCTTGCACGACATCCCGCGGGACGACCCGGCCGTCTACGACATGCTGTGCAAGGCAGACTCGCTCGGCGTCTTCCAAGTCGAGAGCCGCGCGCAGATGAACATGCTGCCGCGCCTTAAGCCGCGCGAGCTCTACGATCTCGTCATCCAGGTCGCCATCGTGCGCCCCGGCCCGATCCAGGGCGACATGGTGCATCCATATCTGAAGCGCCGCGCGAAGCTCGAGGACGTGACCTATCCCTCCCCGGCGCCCGAGCACGGACCGGCGGACGAGCTCTATCAGGTGCTGAACAAGACTCTCGGCGTGCCGCTCTTCCAGGAGCAGGCCATGCGCATGGCGATGGTCGCGGCCAAGTTCACGGACCCCGAGGCCAACCAGCTACGCAAGGCCATGGCGACGTTCCGCCATGTCGGAACCATCGGGCACTTCGAGGAGATGATGGTGGAGCGCATGGTGAGGCGCGGCTACGAGCGCGCCTTCGCGCAGCGCTTCTTCGAGCAGATCAAAGGCTTCGGCTCGTACGGCTTTCCGGAAAGCCATGCGGCCTCTTTCGCCAAGCTGGTCTACATCTCGTCCTGGATCAAATGTCACCACCCGGCGGTCTTCGCCTGCGCGCTCCTCAATTCGCAGCCGATGGGTTTTTACGCGCCCGCGCAGATCGTGCGCGACGCGCAGGAGCACGCGGTCGAGGTGCGCCCCGTCGACATCAACCACAGCCTCCACGATTGCGCCCTGGAGGAGCGGGACGACGGCGCCCTCGCCCTGCGCCTCGGCTTCCGCCAGGTGGACGGGCTCGGCGAAGAGGCCGGAACAGCGCTCACCGAGCGCCGCGGGCTCGGCTACAGCAGCGTCGAGGAGCTGGCGCGGCGCACGCGTCTCCCCTTACGGATCCTGCGCCGCCTGGCCGATGCCGACGCGATGCGCTCGCTCGGGCTCGACCGGCGCGATGCCCTGTGGGCGGTGCGCCGCCTGCCGAACGATGCGCCGCTACCCCTGTTCGCCGCCGCCGATGCGTGCGAGCTCGGCGACGAGCCGCCGGCCGATCTCGCGCCCATGCGGCTCGGCGAGCATGTCGCCGCCGATTACCAGACGGTCCGCCTGTCCCTCAAAGCCCATCCGATGGGGATTCTCCGGCCGATCTTCGCGGCCGAGCGGATCGCCACCTGCGCCGGGACTTCCGCCATGCCGAACGGCGCCGCGGCGCGGACGGCCGGAATCGTCCTGGTGCGGCAGCGGCCGGGCAACGGCAACGCCATCTTCATCACCCTGGAGGACGAGACCGGAATCACCAATGTCGTGCTCTGGGCGCGGCTGTTCGAGCGCTTCCGGCGCGAGGTCATGGCGGCGCGCGTCCTCCTCGTCGAAGGCGAGGTGCAGAAAAGCCCAGAGGGCGTCGTCCACCTGATGGCGCATCGGGTGTTCGACCGGACCGAGGTCCTGAAGCAGCTCTCCGACACCCATGACGTGACGCTCGAGCTCTCGCGCGCCGACGAGTTCAACCATCCCCAGCATCCGCGCGGCCCGTCCTCGCACCCGCGCAACGTGCGCATCCTGCCGCGCTCGCGGGACTTCCATTAGCCTTTGGGACTTTTCTGCGCGAGCCAGCCGGCCCGTCGGACCCCGGGTCCATCGCGCCCTCAAGAAATGCCGGTGTGTGATCGGCTTAATAGACCTTTGTGCCGACACCGTTTGGAATGGCCTCTGCCCGTTGCGGGTGAGGCGTCGATTCCGGGCCGTGACGGCCACCTGCGGTCCTCACGAGATCACGGCGCGCCGTCGAATATCGAGCTGAGCCTCAAGCTTGCTGGAGGGTCGACATGTTCGGTCATGGCGTTTTCATCTACGATCCGCAACAGGCGAAAGCGAAATACGGCACTTGGGAGGCTGTCGCCGACGCCATCGTCGGCCTGGACATGAGCCATGCCTGGATCAGACTGCACAACAAGGACGGCCTCTGGCGGGTGCCTGAGAACAAGGCTCTCGCAAGCGCACTGAAGGCACGCGGACTGACGGTCTTCGGCTGGGGGTGGTGCGACGGCAACGCGGTCGACCGCGACCTGGCCAACGTCGAGAGCGCCCTGTCGGAATTTTCGCCAGATGGCTACGTCGCCGATATCGAGCATGGCGTCTCGGGCGCACATTGGACCACATCGCGGATCGAGGCGTTTTGCTCGAAAGCGCGCCAGCTGGTTGCCGGCAAGCCGTTCCTCGTCTCCAGCTTCGGCTTCCTGCCGTATCACGAGCCCCACTTGATGAGGGCGGCGGACGCCTATGTCGATGCCTTCGCGCCGCAGGTCTATTGGTTCTGGTTCCCGAAGGAAGCGATGTTCGATCAGCCGGGTGCGACCGGCGATTACCAAACGAACAATGCAGCCGATTATGCGAGCCTGTGCATCGACGTTTGGCGGCACGTCGTCCGCAAGCCGCTCGTTTTGACCGGGCAGGCCTATTGGGGAGAGGCCAGCGGGTGGACGCAGCCCCAAGCGGAACGCAAGCTGCAGGAGTTCATCGATGGGTTCGACCGCTACGACGAGATCGTAGGCCTGAACTGGTGGCATCTGGCCGGCGACAAGACGATGTCGAGCGACATGGCCGCACGGATCGCCGCCGCGCAACTCGGCTCTCGCCTTGCGGCGCCTGACGCCGGGGCGCGACCGACGCCGACCCCGACCCCCGCCGGCGAGCGCGCCTATGTGCGGGCCGACGCCCTCAATCTCCGCACCACGCCCGGCGATGATCCCTCGACCGTGATCATCGCCCTCGACATCGGCCAGCCCGTCGACGTCCTCGGTCCTTCGGATGTCGCGGGCTGGAAGCGCGTGTCGGCCGAGGTCGGCGACCGCATGTATGAAGGCCATGTTTTCGGGAAATACCTGCGCTCGCCCGAAAACGACACGATCGAGAAACTCTTGCGGATCACTTACGCCGAATGGTTCAGGTTTCAGCGAGGCCGAGGATCCGAGACCGCCCTGCCCTATTCCGCCTACGTCGGAGAAATGTGGCGCGCGCTCGGCATCAACGATCGCGACGGGACCGATACGCAGCATCCCTGGTCGGCTGCATTCATCTCCTGGGTGTTGCGGAAAGCCGGCTACCAGAACTTCCTATTCTCGTCATTGCACGCGGAATACATCCATCAGGCGATCCGCCGGCGTGAGCTGTCCATCCCCGGGCCTTTCTGGGGATTCCGCTTGAGCGAACATCGTCCCGATCTGGGCGACATCGTTTGCCAGTGGCGCACGACGAGAGATGCTCAGGGTCGTCCGATCCTCATCGACTACGATTACGCCGAGGATCATGACGACTTCTTCAGCCACACGGACGTCGTCGTCCAGGTCAACGATCGATCCGTCCGCACGATCGGAGGCAACACGGGACAAGAGCTCGGTCACGGTGGCAGCGTCAGCATGAAAACCTATCGGCTCGACGCGAACGGCTTCCTCATCGAGGAGAACCGCCTGTTCGCCGTGATGCGCAACAATCTTCGGGACCAGGGATCGGGGTCCGACGTGTAGAATCCGTAGGATCGGGTTCGGTAACGGCAGCATCCGCGCGGACCGTCCTCCCACCCGCCCAACGTGCGCATCCTGCCGCGCTCGCGGGACTTCCATTAGACAATGGTTCGCGCCCAACCGGTTCGCGGCGCGGGAACCATTCGCGGCGCCTGCGCTTTACGGCTCCATGGCAAAATCGAGCAAAACAACATCGAGCAAAGCCCCTTGGGACAAGCCCAACCCGAAGGCGGCGAAAGGGCGCTCGCGCAAGCTCAGCCCGTCGCAAAAGGCGGGCGCCAAGCGCAGCGCCAAAAAGGCGGGGCGGCCCTATCCGAGCCTCGTCGACAACATGAACGCGGCCAAGAAATCCGGCAGCAAGAAATCCGGCGCCAAAAAATCGTCGGCCAAGAAATCATCGGCCAGGAAATCGGCGACCAAGAAATCGTCGACGAAGAAGAGCGCGGCCCGGAAATCCTCCGGCAAGAAGGCGCGCAAGTCATCCCGCAAGTAGGCACCTCGAGCGCGAGCGCACACGCATCCAGGAGCATCGGCATGGCGGCCAGCAAGGCGGCGCAGACGCGCGATCCGAAGGGCGGCCTGACCGCCGCCGGGCGGGCGGCGTTCAAGCGCAAGCAGGGCGCGAACCTGAAGCCCGGCGTCAAGAAGGCGATATCCGAGATGACGCCCGACGAGATGCGCCGCAAAGGCAGCTGGGCGGCGCGCTTCTACGGCCGCGAGACGCTGCCGCCGCTGACCAAGAAGAACGGCGAGCCGACCCGCTTCGCGCTCAGCGCCGCCGCGTGGGGGGAGCCGGTGCCGAAGACCGAGGCCGCGGCGCGCAAGATCGCCGCCAAGGGCGAGCGCCTGCTCGAGCGCTATCGCCGGCTCAAGGACAAGGGCTGAGAAGCGAGGTGTTGGCACCGGAAGGCTGCTTACTTGCCTGTCATTCC
>DASQLE010000635.1:0-3847 GCA_035630175.1 Beijerinckiaceae bacterium | reverse complement strand
CTCAATCCTCTTGCGGCGGGCTACGCGGCCGGGCGGCTCGCGGCCATCCTCAAGGCCGAGAACCCCGCGATCGTGCATTGCATCGCCCTACGGGCCATTCTCGTAGGAGGCGCTGCGGCCGTCATGGCGGGCGTGAAGCGGCGGGTCTATGCCTTGACGGGCCTCGGCTTCCTTGGCGCGCGCGGCGACCTCGTCGGGCGCGCCGCGCGCCAGGCCCTGCGTATTCTCATCCGTGGTCCGCTCGAGAGCCGGCAAACGCATTTCCTGTTCGAGAACCGCGACGATCCGCGCCTCCTCGGCCTCGATCCCGACGACACGAGCCGGGTCACGATCGTCGGCGGCGCCGGAATCGATCCCGCTCTCCTTCATCCCGCCCCGCTCGTCCCGCAGCCGCCGCTGAAGGTGGCGATCGTCGCCCGCATGCTGTGGTCGAAGGGCATCGACCTCGGCGTGGAAGCCGTCCGCCGCGCCCGCGCCGAGGGCGCCGCCGTCGAGCTGTCGCTCTACGGCGCTCCCGATCCGTCCAATCCCAAGGCGATCCCCGAGGAGACGCTGCGCGCCTGGAGCCGCGAGGACGGCGTCGCCTGGCACGGACCGACGCGCGATCCGGCCGCGATCTGGCGCGAGCACCACGTCTGCTGCCTGCCCTCGCGCGGCGGCGAGGGGCTGCCGCGCACGCTTCTCGAAGGCGCCGCCTGCGGGCGCGCGCTTGTCACGACCGACGTGCCCGGCTGCCGCGCGCTGGTGCGCGACGGGATCGAGGGCCGGGTCGTGGCGCCTGATGACGTGGACGCGCTGGCCCGAGCCTTGGCGACGCTGGCTGCCGATCCCGGGCTCGTCGCCCGCATGGGCGCGGCGGCGCGCGCCCGCATCCTGGACGGCTTCACGGAGCGCGACGTCATGGAAACGGTGAAGCGCCTTTACGCCGGCATGCTCGCCGACGCCGCATGAAGGCGGTCGCCGACCCGGCCGCCTTCATCGCCGCCCATACGCGCCT
Source organism: Beijerinckiaceae bacterium (assembly GCA_035630175.1). GTDB lineage: Bacteria > Pseudomonadota > Alphaproteobacteria > Rhizobiales > Beijerinckiaceae > JAJKJG01. The sequence continues at coordinate 2,850 of DASQLE010000635.1, read as the reverse complement.
CCTGCCGGTTCCGCACGCGCCGGAGATCCGTCTCCACCTTGCCGACGAGGCGACCGCTCTGTGGCAGAAGACCGAGGAGGAACTCGGCGCCATCGGCCTGCCGCCGCCCTTCTGGGCGTTCGCCTGGGCCGGCGGGCAGGCGTTGGCGCGTTACTGTCTCGACCGTCCAGCCGTCGTCGCCGGCAAGCGCGTGCTCGACTTCGCCTCGGGATCGGGACTCGTCGCCATCGCCGCCGCGAAGGCGGGAGCGGCGGCTGTCGCGGCGCGCGACATCGACGCGTTCGCGGTGGCGGCGGTCGGCCTCAACGCGGCGGCCAACGACGTCGCCGTCGACGCGCGCTGCGCCGACGCGATCGACACGGACGAGGGCTGGGACACGGTCTTGGCCGGCGACATCTGCTACGAGCGCGACATGGCCGCATGGGCAATCGCGTGGCTGGCGCGGCTCGACGCGCGCGGCGCCACCGTGCTGATCGGCGATCCGGGCCGCAGCTATCTGCCGCGCGAGAGGTTGGAGGCGCTCGCTATCTATGAGGTCCCGGTCACGCGCACGCTCGAGGACGCCGACATCAAGACGACGCATGTCTGGCGCTTCCGCAGGGAGTAAACTGCGCGGCCGCGTGGATGATCGTCTCGAGGGCGTCGAGACCGTCGGTGAGCGCCGCGGGGCCGGGCTGCAGGATGAGCGGGCTCTTGATCTCGTGGAGCGCACCATTGCGCACCGCCGGCACCGCGCCGAAGCCCGGACGCGTTCGCACACGGTCGGGAACGAAGCGCTTGCCGCACCAGGAGCCGACGATCACGTCCGGCGCCGCCGCGATCACGTCGTCCGCCGTCACCATCCGGCCTTTCGCATCCGGCGCACGGGCGCGCACCGCGAACACGTCGAGCCCGCCCGCGGCGCCGATCAACTCCGAGACCCAGCCGATGCCGCAGATCATCGGCTCGTCCCATTCCTCGAAATAGACGCGCGGCCGATAGGTCAGGCGCTCGGCCCGCTCACGCGCCCTGGCGAGGCGCAGCTCGAGCTCGGCGACGACCGCCTCTGCCTTGCCCGACGCGCCGACGATGGCGCCGAGCATACGCACCATGGCCAGGATGCCGGCCACGTCGCGCTGGTTGGAGGCATGCACCGCGACGCCGGCCTTGACCAGGTCGCGAACGATGTCCGCCTGCAAGTCGGAGAAGGCGAGAACGAGGTCCGGCTCGAGCGCCAGGATTTTTGGCACATCCGCCGAGATGAAGGCCGAGACGCGCGGCTTCTCCTTTCGCACCCGCGGCGGGCGCACCGCGTAGCCCGACACGCCGACGATGCGCGCCTCTTCGCCGAGGAGATACAGCGTCTCGACCGTCTCCTCCGTCAGGCAGACGATGCGTTCCGGCGGGAAGCGCCTCACGAATAGGCCGCCCGGAGATCGAGGGTGCTGCGCACGCCGACGGCGTTGTAGTTCTTCTTCAGCCAGGCCTTGGCACTCGCCCGACCGAGATCCTTGAGCTCCTTGAAGAACGACCAGTCCGCGTTGAGGCGCGAGGACGCCGCGAAGGCGTCGAGAGCGGCGCCGCCCGACACGCGGTGCATGAAGACGCGCTTGTACTCGTCCTTCGACAGCTTGCCTTCATCGATCAGGCGCGTGACGAAATCGACGCTGCGCAATTCGCGCAGGAGGTTGCCGTTGAAGGTGATCTCGGTGAGACGGTTCTGGATCTCGTGCGCGGTGTGCGGCGTCACCCGCCGCTCGATCGGATTGATCTGCACGAGCAGGATGTCGTCCGTCGCGGTCTCGTAGAACAGCGGAAAGAGAGGCGGGTTGCCGGTATAGCCGCCGTCCCAATACGGCTCGCCGGCGATCTCGACCGCCTTGAAGATGGTCGGCAGGCAGGCCGAGGCGAGAACGTGATCGGCCGTCAGCTCGGGCCCGGTGAAGATGCGCACCTTGCCGCTCCACACATTGGTGGCCGCGACGAACAGCTTCATCTGCCGGCACGCCCGCACGCGGTCGAAATCGATCAGCTCGTGGAGCGCGTCGCGCAGCGGATTGATGTCGAGCGGGTTGAGCTCGTAGGGGCTGAAGTTGCGCGACCATGCGCCGAGCCACTGTTCCGCCGGCGATCCGCCCGCGCCCCACGGGCCGAGGAAGCGGTCGAACAGCTGCCGCTGCACCGGCGACAAGGCGCCGTTGAGGCTGACGCGCTTCCAGAACTGGCGCAGTTGCTCGCGGGCGCGCGTCGGCCCGCCCTCGGTCCAGCCGTCGGCCAGCACAACCGCGTTCATGGCGCCGGCGCTGGCGCCGGTGATCGCCTCGATGGCGAGCCGCCCATCCTCGAGGATGGCGTCGAGCACGCCCCAGGTGAAGGCGCCGTGCGCGCCGCCGCCCTGCAAGGCGAGCGACACGACCTTCTCGGCCTTGGGCCCGGCGAGCCCGCGAAGGGCGCCGCCGGAGGAGCCCGCGCGCCCGCTCATTGCGCCGTCCAGCCGCCGTCCATCGACAGGTTGGCGCCCGTGATCTGGCTCGCCGCCTCGGAGCACAGGAAGACGGCGAGCGCCGCCACCTGCTCGACGGTGACGAACTGCTTGGTCGGCTGCGCCGTCAGCATGACGTCGTTGATGACCTGCTCGCGGGTGAGGCCGCGCGTCTTCATGGTGTCGGGGATCTGCCGCTCGACGAGGGGCGTCCACACATAGCCGGGGCTGATGCAGTTTACGGTGACGCCGTGCGTCGCGAGCTCGAGCGCGACGGTCTTGGTGAGGCCGGCGATGCCGTGCTTGGCCGAGACGTAGGCGGCCTTGAAGGGCGAGGCGGTGAGGGAATGGGCCGAGGCGGTCGAGATGATGCGGCCCCAGCCGCGCCG